>NZ_JCAALS010000007.1:0-219664 GCF_059686975.1 Paenibacillus xinjiangensis
GCGAATTCACGGAACTTTAGGGTACGTATCGCCTGTTCAGTTTGAGTCCATGTATTACAAAAGGGGAAGCTAAATGATTGATGTTGTCCACTTTCTTGACAGAGGTCCATCTATGCAATCAAATTATTCTGATTCGGCTACATACTCGTAATACACACCGATCTACTGTATAAAATACAACCTACACCCTGATTTCCACCATTAATACCCAATCCTATTGTACGAAATACAGTCTACACTTGTGTTGTACATGTTCCACACCACAGCAGCGTTGCTAGTTCGTACTATACTGTAACAACACTAGAAATGGTAAGGTGCAGTTCTACTCTGATCTGTTCATCCTCTACCTTTACCTATACACACGATTAGCACCCTCTACTTCCACCTTCCCTCTCATTCTTACAACCGATAAAAAACGATTATAACTGTTTTCTGACTTGCGGCTGTTCTAACAAATATGGTGTAATAAGGGTGTCGGACCGACGAAATGACGGGAAAGGAGGCTGAACGAAATGATTCAGATCCATGAGGTGATATTCGCGTAAGCGAATATCCGTACAGGGGAGTCTTAGCGGACTCCCCTCCATTTTAGATGAATATCTGATAAATGAAAGGAGGAGGGTTAGCCATGTTCAACACGGAACAAGCCAGCGATGACTATGCACTACGATTGAATGAAGGAGGGCGTCGATGGGGAGTTACAAAAACGGGAGAGATGTGCTTCCCCCCATTCTGCTGAAGCAAATTCAGCAATATATTGATGGCGAGCTGCTATACATTCCGAAGCAAAGCGATCAGAAAGCCGGCTGGGGACAGCTTAGCGGCTCCAAGAAGAAGCTGGATAAGCGGAATGAGGAGATTTATACAGCTTATTGCGGTGGACGGTCCATCGAAGAGCTTGAGCGCATTTATTACCTGTCGGGAGACAGTGTCCGTAAAATAATCGGCAAGCAGACCCGTGTCGGTAGCTAGGATACGGGCATGTCAATATATAACACAGGAGCGGTCCCACTGGGACCGCTCTTGTATATGTTCCATGTAATTAGAAGCTTGCAGCCACTAGAGCAGCTTGCTTCAGACCATTGTCCACAATTTCTTGTGCTTTATCTTGGTATTGGTTATGTCCTTCGATAACAACAACCTCAGGATTAGTAATACCCCAGAAGCCGAACGTTTGCTTCACGAGCTTAAGCGCCATTTCGGCAGAAGCCATATACTCGTTGGAGTAATCGCTGCCGCGTGCAGATAGAAGAACGACTTGCTTGTCGCCAGCAAGACCTACTGGACCTTCAGCAGTGTATTTGAACGTTTTGCCTGCTTGTGACAGGTACGAAATGTAAGTGACCAGTTGAGCAGGAATCGTGAAGTTCCACAGTGGGAATGCAACTACGACTTTATCTGCAGCTAGGAATTGATCCAGGTATTGGTTAGCAATATCAGCAGCAGCTTGCTCTTCAGCAGTCAGCTCATACGAATTAGCTAGCTTGTACAGACCAGTAATCGTGTTGTTGTTGTAGTAAGGAAGATTAGCTGCGAACAGATCGAGCTCTGTGATGCTGTCTTGCGGGTTCGCTTGTTTGTAGGATTGCAAGAATGCATCATACAGTTTAACACTTACAGCTTGATCCGCTGGACGGTCATTTGCTTTGATGAATAGAACGTTTGCCATGAGTATTACCTCCGATAATATAATGTGTGAGTATTGGTTTATCTGTCTTCTACAAAGGCACAGTTACAACCAAATAAAAAGCAGCCAGCATTCTACCAACTGCAATTACCCTACGCACATTATAAACCTATCGACTCTATTTTTGCAAGTCACTTTATTCAATATAGTTAGTACCTTCCTTATATGAATGCAATCTCATCCATCATATCTTGAATGGTATATTGCTTAAGCAGCTCAATTGTGTGCTGCTCCGCCTTCAGCATAATTGCTCCTAATGTTTTGTCCAGCTGAGCGCCTACCTCACCACAAGCCACAAGCTGATCTGACTCTGAGCATTCGGATTTAACCGCCAGATAGACATCCGCCAAGCTAAGCTCATCTGCAGACCTCTTCAAACAATAGCCGCCATCTCTCCCTTCCCTTGCCTCAACAATACCAGCCTGAGACAATGAGGCTAGCACTTTACGCATAAAGGTCGCGTGAGTATTCACTTGTTCAGCTATCATGGAGCTGGTCAGTAATCTACCGCTTTGGGCAAGCCAGACAAGCGCATGAACGGCAATTCCGAAACGCGGTGGTCCTACCTGCAAGTTTCGATTCATATTCATGACGATTCGCCCCCTAACCTAAAGTGTAGCCTAGTTCGCATTTCCTGCGCAAGATTGTCCTAATGGAATTTCATACTCCTTAACCTCTCTACATCCCGAAACAGAGGAGAAATCCTGCTCCCCCTCTGTTGTTATGCTATCGATCAATAGAATTATTGATGATCTTTAAAATAACGCTGCACTACCGAATACGCCAGCTTGGGCCGTCTATATCGGTCGACAATTCCTTTGCTGTTCTGCGTTCCCGCCCTTGCCAGCAGCCAACCTGTGCCTTCCGTCACTCGACAATCGCAGAACTGCCAGATGAACATGCCGGACATGTACTCTCTGGTCGTATACGCCTTCAGATTGGCTTCAATAATATCAGCTTGACGCTCCTCTGTCCCTCTTACTCGGCTCGGGTCACGATGTCCATAGTGGCCATCACCGCCGAATTCACTCATGATCATCGGCTTGCCTGCTCCGCCCGCAGTATCCGCCCAGCCTCTCGCTTGATCACACAGCTCACCTGGATCTTCATCCCCATACCAGCCAGGATACAGATTACAGGACACGATATCCGCCAAATCAAAACAAATCTCCTTATCCCGATGATGGGAAGCAAAGGTTAATGGACGACTGCTGTCCAGCTCACGAATCTGCTCCAGCTGACGCTTGTAATGCTCGCGGCCTTCCTCCAGATCGCTCGCGCATTCATTGAGAATAGCCCAAATAATAATCGATGGATGATTATAATGCTGCTCTACCATCTCGCGATTGACCTGCTCACACTGCCAGATGAAATTCGGGTTGCGCATCTGCTCGATACTGAGGCCCCTTGCATGATTCTCTTCCCATACGAGAATGCCCTGCTCATCGCATAGATCAAGGAAGCGCTCATCATTCGGATAGTGGCTCGTTCGAACAGCATTAGAGCCCATATCTATCATAAGATCCAGATCATGCGCCATCAGCGCAATAGGGAATGCGGCACCAACCATCGGGTGATCCTCGTGGCGATTGAAGCCTTTTAGAATAACATTCTCCCCGTTCACCTGAATTTTGCCGTGCTCCGTTGTGACTGTCCGGAAGCCGACCCGCTCAATCAGATCATCTACTGGAGAAGCCCCATGCTCAGCATACAGCTGCGTCTGCAGCTCATACAGCACTGGATTAGAAGGAGACCATGACTGCGCCTGAGGAAACTCATAGACTCCGCCAACGACAGCCGACTCTCCTGGCGCTACAGCTATAGAACCGAATTCTATCGATTGTCCGGCTGCAGAGCCTATTACACTATAATGAAGATGAGCACCTTCAGTCGTCACAGCAGCATGTCGTCGAACCGTTACTCGAATATCCGCCTTCCAGCTACCCGCCTCGTAAGCGCTCTCTTGAATGGGGTTGAAAGCGATCCGTTCGATGAACACCTCTGATATTTCCTCCATCATGACCGGACGAATCAGTCCACCATAGGTATAATAATCATTCGCGACATGGAGCGAGGAGGCTTCGCTGAAGGAATTATCTACGAGTATGGCTAGTTCATGCGTGCCGGGCTCAACCTGCTCAACAATCGCTTCGAACGCTGTGTATGCGTTGTAATGCTTGGATATTTTCGTCCCATTGAAGAATATAGTCCCGGTATGGCTGATGCCTTTGAATATAAAACGCAATGAAGTCTGACTTGCTACAGTGATGAATCGTCGATACACAGCCTGTCCTCTATAGGTGAGGAAATCCGGATGCATCTCCCAACAGCCCGGCACTGGAAGTCGATGAGTATATTGCAGCGCTTTCAAATCTACGTCTCCATTAGGAACGGTAACGAAATCCCATATCCCGTCTAATTCTGTAACTGATCTGACTACATTCGTCTGAAACAATCTAGACATTGGATGAACTCCCCCTATATGGTTTGTACCAGTCTATTGTATTTGTGCTTCTATGTTGACTTTTGTGCAGCATTATCACTACGCGGGCCTCTCAGCACCCTTAATGTTGACTTATGTGCAACATTATCAACCCACGGCGTCTCTCAGCACCCATCATGCTGCACTTTATGCAGCATTCCACCTACAACGAGCCCCACTGTGCGATGTGATCGGCTAGCCCTGCTCCCCGGCGACATACTCACTTCTGATGATCCTCACATTCTCATCATGGCAGGCATCGGTGAATGCGGACCTGAAGCCATGCTCCTCACGCAGCTGCTCCACAGCCTGCTCATCACTCGCGATAACTGCGAGGCAGAGCCGCTCCAAATAATCGGAAGCCATATATAGGCGCCTCTCCATCTCTTTCGAATCCGTTGTAGCTTGTCCATGTCCAGGAACGAACACAGCAATCGCGCGTTCCGCGAATAGGTCGGATAGGCTGTCCAACGTCTCCCGATATGCGCGTGCACTATGATCGATGAATGGCTTTTCGAAATCTGACAAATAATCTCCCGCAATCATTATGCCGAGCGGCTCCACGATCGTTATTAATCCATCCGACGTATGCCCAGGTGCTAGATAGAAACTAAGCGTCGTGTCCCCCACCTGAAGCTGCTGCCCATTCTCATGAATGACCACATCCAGCTCCGGGAACAGTATTGGATAGCTTCTCTCAATGTAATGCTTCGTATCGAACTCCCTAATGGCCTGCAGCTGTGCTTCTTTGCCCGGATGCTCTTGAAGGCCAATGCTTCCAATCGTCTTCACATCAGGAAATGCCTGATAGCCAATAATATGGTCGAAATCTCCATGTGTGAAAAGAAGATACGTAGGCCGATCCGCTTTTACTCTTTCCACATACTGCTGAATCATCTTCACTTCATCTGCAAGCCAATTCGGGTCCACGATCAGCACCATGTCTGCCGTCTGAATGACCGACGAGGTCGTCTGATATAGTGCGCTTTGGAACACGGTAATGTGCTCATTCTCATACTGAATCATTAGCCCCCGGCCCCTCCCCTTCTTACTATACAACTAAAATTCCACACCGCGAACCTTAGCAAATATCATCGTATCGCTTAATGCTCCATAGACGTCAACCGATTCATTCCGAAGAACGCCCTCAAGCGTAAAGCCCAGTCGCTCAGCTACTTTTGCACTTCGTACATTGCGGCTATCACACCGGATTTCAATCCGATTCGCTGCAAGCTCTGTGACGGCAAAAGCGACAATCGCTTCAACAGCTTCCGTTATATACCCTTGGCCGCTGCAAGAGGTCCTTACCCAATAGCCGATCTCGAATTTTCGTGCTCCCCAATCAATCCTATGCAGACCGCTGGCGCCTACATATTGCTTGGTTTCCTTGTTCATAAGATGCAGCCTTAAATCGGTTCGTTCCAGAAACTTCAGTCTGGCCTGTCGAATATTCAACTCCGAATCAGCAATGGTAGGAATCGTCTGTGCCCATGGCATCCATGGACGCAGCTCCTCTATACTTTCTGCTATAGCCTCATTAACAGCCGCGCCTTCATTCCACTCAGGAGCTATTATGAGCAAGCGTTTACTCTCCAAGCTCTCAGGAAAAGTGAACAGCATCGGGTCAGTATCCTTCGTAATCATTCAGACACCTCCTGCAACAGCGATTTCCATTAAGCGTAACAGCTTTGGAATGCTTCTTCAATAGCATTAGTAGCACAGGCTCATTATCCAAATTCACGGAACACCGTGCTCCTCAGCTCCGGCCATTCCGTCTTAATAATGCTGTAATAGAAGTCATCTCTGCATTCCCCGCTTGCGTTCTCATAATTGCATCTGAAGGTCCCCTCGAACCTTGCCCCCAGCTTAAGAACCGCCTTTTGCGACCTTATATTGTCGGAGTCTACACTGAACTGAACACGATTAAACAGCATTTGCTCAAAAGCATAGCGAAGCAGCTCATATTTGACAGCCTTGTAGATGTGCGTTCCCCTATACGCTTCTCCATACCATGTCCAGCCTATCTCTAATCTTTTGCTATGAAACACCAGATTCCCGAAGCTTGTTGAGCCTGCAACCTGACCGGATATCTGATCAATCACAATAAAAGGATAAGAGCACTTCGCATCGCGGCCCGAAAACGTCTTATCGATATACAGGTCCAGATCGCTCTCACTCCTCCGATGGCTGCCGGTAAACTTGGTCACCTCTTCATCGAATATAATCGACCGAAGCCCTTCTCTATAGGAGCTGCACAGCGGCACGAGCTTCACATAAGCGTTCTCTAGTACAATTTCTTTTCCATAAAAATTTTCCATCCTCATCACCCTCCATGCTCCTAAAATAAACCTTTAACTAAAGGGTTGGAATGGAGGAACTGTATGATCCTTTATCCTACTCGGTTCCAATGCTGCTGATTGCCCAAGCTGTCCAGCTTTGTTGACGAGTCAAGCATACCGACCTATAATGACGGTAGCTTAATTACCAGAATGATTATTCTATACGGAGGTCTTACCATTGACTGACGATAAATACAGCAGCGTTAATAAGATGATTGAGATGTTCCAGCGGTTCGGAAGAGCCGATTGGCGCAAGAAGACGATGTGGGGAGTCAAGGCCAGTGAAGTCCGCGTCATGCTATGTATAAAAGAAAACAATCTTCAGGATGCCAACGGGACCACCGTATCCTTCATTAGCAAAAAGCTTCAGATCACTTCTCCTACCGTGACCCAGATGGTCAACAGCTTGATTACGAATGACTTTGCAACACGCACCAACGACTCCAAGGATAGACGTATCGCCTACATCACCTTGACAGAGAAGGGCGAGCAATTCGCTCAGAAATTTGCTGACACTTACCACGCCTATTTTCAAGGATTAATTGATCATCTTGGACAGGAGCAGAGCGAGACTCTTATCCTGCTGCTGGATCAAGTATTCCAATACACAGAGCAGCAGAATAACAAAGCATTTGATTAAAAAAGGGATTTCAGTAAGTTCGATCATTCATCGAGCCTACGAAATCCCTTTTATTTCCGACTGGCAGCTTGTCCAATTTTTATATAGATAGGTTACCTAACTATACAGTATAATATCCTGTAGTAGATGACCAGAACAAGTCGCACTGCTGCTGAATATTTATATTCTATATGATCCATCATTTCCTGCATAATGACGTTGACGCGGTAGAAGCAGTATGATAGGTTACTCATCACATAAGAGATGAGCCTCACGAAACCGTTCACTTGAATTCTACTAAGTAAGAGGGAGGACCAGCCATGCAAGCGCATGAAATGATGATTAGACAAGTATACAAAGTGAAGGAAAAAGATACGGTTAGTGAGGTTATCGATCGATTCATTAAGCATCGGATCAGCGGTCTTCCTGTCGTTAATGATAGGAATGAGATCGTCGGTTATATTAGTGACGGGGATATTATGAGATATATCGGTAAGCATCCCAATCTCGTTATTCACAGTATTTATTTCACAGCTGTTCTAAGAGGCGATGTAGAGAATCTTGATGAGAAAACGACAAGCCTGCTCTGCTCCAATGTGATGGATATTGCCAAACGCAAGGTCGTTACCGTTCCTTGGAACGAAGAGGTCGAGAATATTGCGGCTATATTAGGAGAAAAGCATATTAAAAAGCTGCCGGTTGAACGTAGTGGCGTACTGGTTGGTATTATTAGCCGAGGCGACGTCATCCGCAATGTGTTCAAGGAACGCGACATTTAGCAAACGCTCCCAATTCTCCTATTGATTCATAGAATGAAGGCTACGGATTACTATAAACAAACCCTCTCTCCACTGGAACTCCATACGGTAGGGAGAGGGTTTCGTTCTTGATTGCTAGGAATGGGAGTTCTTCGTTAGCTGACCGTACAGGAAATCAACGAGATGGACAGCCTCCATCTGCTTGCCCATATTATGCTTAGCGATGCCAAGCTTCATCTGCAGCAGACAGCCTGGATTGCTCGTCAGCAAATAATGGGCCTCTGTCCGTTTGACATGCTCCATCTTATGATCAAGCAATTGACCAGCCATCTCTGGCTGTGTCAGATTGTAAATGCCTGCCGAGCCGCAGCACCGATCAGCCTCGAACAGCTCAATGAAGTCAGCATTAACGCCTGATGAGCGAATGAGCTTGCGCGGCGCTTCCGAGGAGCCCATCGCATTACGCAGATGGCAGGAATCCTGATAGGTTACCCTTACTCGATCCTGATCCTGATCCTCATGCTTATGTCCTCCGCATGCAGAACTACAGGAGGATGCGTCGAACAGCTGCGGCAATCTTCCTTGCTCTACCAGCAGCTTGCTGATATCTACAGAACGGGAGGCGAACCACTCTGCATCCTCTCTCCACTGTGGATCATCATGTAGAAGATGTCCATAATCGATCAGCATAGCGCCGCAGCCGCCGGCATTGGATACAATCCAATCCACGCCTGCTTCCTTGAAAGCTCGAATATTGCGCTTCGCCAGCTCCTTCGCGCTGCTTCTCTCACCGCTATGCGCATGCAGCGCTCCGCAGCAATTCTGCGTATCCGGAATGACTGTCTCGAAGCCCGCTTCTGTGAGCAGGCGAACCGTATTCCTATTCGTCTCCGTGAACAATACATCCATAATACAGCCACGGAACAATCCAACCTTCCCCAGCTTCTCTCCTACAGCCGCATGATGGCCGCCCATTTGCTCGACAACCCCTTGATAGGAGGCATCCGGCAAAATTCCCTCCATCTCTCTCATGGAAGAAGGCAGCAGACGCAGCACTCCGCTCCCTCTTGCTACTCTACGCAATCCTGATTTCTGGTAGAAAGCGATTGCCCCTCCCAGCAGGCGCATTCGATTCTGATGCGGGAATACGCCCTCGAAGGCTGTCTTCCTCGCCAGCTTCACCCACCAGCGATGGCTCTCCGTCGTTTGCTCCACCGCTTCACGTGCTTGCTCAATCAGTTGACCGTACTTCACATCGGCCGGACAAGCAGGCTCACAGGCACGACAGCCCAGACAATGATTCATTTGGTTCTCGAACGCCTCACCTGGCTCCATTAATCCGTCCACAGCCGCTTTCATCAGCGCAATTCTTCCGCGTGGCGATTCGGCTTCGACACCTGTTTCTCGATAGGTTGGACATGCTGGCAAGCAGAAGCCGCAGCGCATACAGTTCGTCAATTGATCGTAATCAAGCGTCAGCTTCAAGGCTTCAATCCGGTTAGCCATGATTCAGAACCACTCTCTTTCTTGCTGATTTGGCGAATATTTTACCCGGATTCAGGAGCTGATGCGGATCGAAGGCTTGCTTGACTCCCGTCATCACTTCAATACCCGCTTCCCCTACCTTCCATTCTAGGAATGGCGCCTTCACTAGACCTACGCCATGCTCGCCAGTAATTGTTCCTCCAAGAGCAATAGCCGCTTCGAATATTTCTGCAAAAGCTTCCTCCACCCGGTGAATCTCATCATGATCGCGTGCGTCTGTCGTTGCAGTCGGATGAAGATTGCCATCGCCTGCATGGCCGAACGTACAGATCGTAACTCGATGCTTCTCCGCAATACGATTAATCTCTAGCACCATCTCAGCAATTTTGGAACGGGGAACCGTAGCATCCTCCAGAATGGTCGTAGGCTTCAATCGCGCCAAAGCCGTGAATGCGCTCCTCCGCGCAGTCAGCAGCTTCAAGGCTTCCTCTGGTGTTGCAGCAATCTCTACCCGATCAGCATTCTCGCTGTGGCAGATCGATGCAATGACAGCAATATCACGCTCAACAGCTTCTGCATCGCCATCCTGTTCAATCAGCAATATAGCTGCCATATCAAGCGGCAGACCTAGCTTCGCATAGTCATCGACGACGCGAATCGTCGGGTTATCCATGAACTCGAGTGTTGCTGGAATAATACGATTCTCAATAATTTTGGACACGGTGCGGGCAGCGCCATAGATATCCTTGAACATCGCAAGCATCGTCTTCTTCGCAGCTGGAGGAGGAATCAGCTTCAAGGTGGCCTCCGTAATAATGGCAAGCGTTCCCTCAGAGCCAACGAGCAGCTTCGTTAGGTCATAGCCAGCTACATCCTTCATCAGCTTGCCGCCTGTACGAATGATGCTTCCGTTAGCAAGAACAGCCTCAAGCCCGATGACGTAATCCTTAGTCGTGCCATATTTCAAGCCGCGTAGTCCTCCCGAGCACTCCGCAATGTTACCGCCGATCGTCGATATCGCCATACTGCTCGGGTCTGGTGGATAGAATAGTCCCAATTGCTCCACATGGGTAATGAACTGCTTCGTAATGATCCCTGGCTGAACCGTTGCGGTCAGATTCTCTAGATCCACCTCAAGTATGCGGTTCATCCGGTGCATCACCATGACGACTCCCCCTTGAACAGGAACCGTTCCGCCGCATAGATTCGTGCCAGAGCCTCGGCTTACGAGCGGAATAAGATGCTCATGCAGCACCTTCATCACTGCTGATACCTGCGAAGTATCCTCTGGATATATAACTGCATCGGGCAATACCTGCAGCATTGGCGTCCCATCATAGGAATGCGTGATTAACGCCTCCGAATCATCCTTCAGCCATGATGGTCCCACGATAGCTCGAAGCTCCTGTTTCACTTGTTCTTGCAGCATACAGCTCTCCCCCTACAAAATAAGTCAGGTCATCTGATGACTTTGATTTAGCCTTATATTATCATAAGATACAAAAGAACAGGTAGACTAATTTCGCCACCATGCAAAAGTGAGGTATGATCCGATATGGCAGAACGGCCAATGAAGAGTAATGAATGGGTATCCGGTGAGCTGTTCCGGCACATCAAGGAAGGCAAATACAAGACAGGCGACAAGCTGCCCTCCGTCGTTGATCTGGCAGTAGAATACAGCGTAGGACGATCTACCATAAGAGAAGCACTTAGCGCGCTCAAAGCCAAGGGCTTACTCGATATTCGCCAAGGCGGAGGCACCTATGTGAAGGAAGCGGCTCCCCAGGAAGAGAATGAGATCCCCTTCTTCCGATCCGATTGGACAAGCCGGGCACAGACGCTGCGACAGGTGCTGGAGGTGCGCAAGGTGCTCGAGACCGGCTGCGCGACACTCGCAGCAAGAAATCATGCGCAGGATGATATTGCAGCATTACGTGGTATTATTGCGGAGATGGAGAATCATGTCCATGATGAGAGCTATAGCGAGCAGGCGGATGTTCGACTGCACAGCTTGATCGCACAAGCAACCCGCAATCCGGCTCTAGTCGAAATGATGAGCTCCCTATCTCAGCGGATGCATGACAGCATGAAGGATACGCGAGCGCTCTGGTTCTATGCGGAGGTTCGATCCGCCGAGAGGCTGCTGAAGGAGCACAGCCTCATCGTCGATGCAATCGAAGCGCGTGACGAAGCGCAGGCTTCTGCTCTGATGGAAGCTCATCTGACCAAAGTGGAACAGGTGCTGCGGGAGAAGAGTGGGCTTCAACCCAACGAGTAACTTTTCTAGACATAGGATCCTGCTGTATCTTAACAAGATAGGTGCGAGGTGCGAGCTTTTGAAGATAAACCATCGAACTACGATGATCGTAATCGTTTCGCTTCTAATTGTGCTGTGGGTTGTTAGCTTTTTGTTCCCACAGTTAACTATACGAACATATATGCTAGCTAGACTTCATCCTATCAGCGCAATCACATCAACTATTACAAATATGAATCGATATGATATACAGTATGGTCATCTGTGATATTGCTCTCCCCAGCATTTGATGAATAGGTAAAGGGGAGAAAGCAGCCCTCGAACAAGGCCGTTCTCTCCCCTTAAGACGCAACAATGTCAATTGACTGACCATTTTCATGAAGCTCTGCTGCCTTAGCAGCTGTCCGCTCTACATCGAACAGGACTTCGGGATGCTTGTGAACATCTCTGCGCAAGGAGACAAGCTCTTCTTCCGATGATTCGATGTCAGCCAACAAGCCAGCTATATCCAAAGCTCTTAACGCCTCGTTTCCTCTTGCAGTCATTAGCTGTTATGGATTAACCTTCACCTTCGAATAACGGTTCTCGGGAATCGGCAGCTCCAGATTGCCGCGAAGTGTATCACTCTCATACTCCGTACGATAGATTCCGCGTTCCTGCAAGATCGGAACAACATAATCAACGAACTCATCCAGCGCCTTCGGCGTAGAGGAATGAATGATGAAGCCATCTGCAGCGCCCTCCTCATGATACTGCTGAATCAGGTCCGCAATCTTCTCCGGCGTACCGATGAACGGACTGCGCGGCGTTGCTGAACGAAGTGCTACCTGGCGGAGCGTCAAGTTCTGCTCCTTCGCTACCCGCTTGATTTTGTCCGTACCGCTGCGGAAGCTGTTGCTGCCGAGATCGCCCAGATCAGGGAACGGCTCATCCAGCGGGAATTGCGAGAAGTCCAGATGCTCGAAGAAGCGTCCCAGATATTGAAGCGCCTTGTCAATTGTAACTAGACTTGCTATCTCCTCATATTTGCGCTCTGCTTCTTCCTCCGTATGCCCGATAATAGGACCGATTCCCGGCAGGATGGCGATCTCATCTGGCGATCTGCCATAGCCAGCCGCTCTACTCTTCACATCCTGGTAGAACTCCTTCGCCTCTTCAATCGTCTCATGTCCAGTGAATACAGCATCTGCACTCTTCGCTGCCAGGTTCTTCCCATCTTCTGAGGAGCCTGCTTGGAATACAACAGGATGCCCTTGCTTCGAACGGGCAATGTTAAGCGGTCCCTGAACGGAGAAATGCTCGCCTTGGTGATCCAAGCGATGCAGCTTCTCTGGATCGAAGAAGACCCCTGTTTCCTTATTCCGCACAAAAGCATCATCTTCCCATGAATCCCATAGTCCGCGAGCGACTTCCAAGTACTCCTCAGCAATTTTGTAACGCTCAGGATGTGTGGGATGATTTTCCTTACTATAGTTCTTGGCCGAACCCTCCAGCGGAGAAGTAACGACATTCCAGCCTGCACGCCCTCCGCTAATGTGATCAATAGAAGCGAATTGCCTAGCTACTGTGAACGGCTCACTATAGGAGGTTGAAAGTGTACCAACGAGACCGATGTTCGAGGTTACAGCTCCAAGCGCTGACAGAATCGTAATAGGCTCGAAGCGATTCAAGAAATGAGGAATCGATTGCTCCGTAATATATAAGCCATCTGCGATAAAGACGAGGTCGAACTTGCCCTCCTCCGCCTTGAGGGCCTGCTGCTTGTAAAAGTTGATATTGACACTAGCATCCGTGAGCGCATCAGGATGCCGCCAGCCTGACACACTGCCCCCAACTCCGTGAATAATTGCGCCGAACTTAATTTTTTTGCGTGATGCCATATGAATTCCTCCTCTATTTGGATTTGTATATAAAATTAGATCAAGGCTGTCTCTCTCAGCTGCAGCCGATAGCATTTCACCAAGGTCTCACCGTTGTACATTTCCTTGTCGAGTGCGCGATTGAACCCGAGTCTCTCATATAGCCGCACAGCCGATGCCATCAGATCGGAGGTGTGCAGATGAAGCGTATCTGCTCCAAGCGCCAATGATCTGCGCGCGCTTTCCTTGAGAAGCTCCGTCGCTATGCCCTTGCCCCGTGCCGCAGGCGACGTGGCGAGCAGCCGCACAATAGGGGAAGTTATGCCAAGCTCTGGCCTGCCGTAGGCGGTCTCTGAGGATAGGAACAGCTGTAAGCTGCCGACGATCTCACCGTCCAGCTCAGCAATGATCCGAGCGTAGGGGCCCTCTTTGTAGACGGAATCCTTGATGGATTGAGCATATTCGGTCCATCTCTCGGCAGGCATGAATGGCTCGTATTCCCCGTAGGAATCCAGCATCAGCTTCAGAATGGCCTCTTGATCCCGCTCCTCCGCATCACGAATATGAATGGCGCTTACCTGTCCCATACGAAGTTCACTTCCTTATACGGAATTAATAAATAAACCTAATAATACCCATGAATTTAGTATGAATTACATTATGACTCTACCGTACCATGAACATCCACACGATGTATAATTAACGTTTTCTATTGTTTAATCAAACTTTTGTATAACTTGCCTTGATACGTTCGATCTGACCGATATGTCTGTGCACATGGTTGATAAAAGCTTCTATAATAACAGGCAGCGTGACTGTCTCACCCTTGAAGTTAATCCCCGTCTTCTCAAGCGATTCCGGGGATAGCCTGCGCAGCAGCAAGCTGTTATAGGTAAGCAGCGCTTGGAATACCGCAAGAATCTCCTCTGGGGAGAATTCATTCGCCAAGGTCCCGCTCACCCACTGGTCCTGACTGAAAGCTGGGAGTATTGCAGACGAATCAGCCAGAATCTCTCTTATACGGAAGGAGACCACGAGGTTATGATCGGTCACATGTGATAGAACCTCTGTTACACTCCACTTATCTGGCGCTGCCTTCCAGTGCAATTGCTCGTTATCAAGCCCATCAAGCGCATCCTTCAGCTGCTGATATGTGTTCACATATGCTTGCAAATCAATAGACGACTGGCTCATAACCCGATTCCTCCATCTTATATCTTTATTAGTTAGTGCTTCCGCTTGTACTGCCGTTACTGGTGCTGCCTAACTATACCTGATCCTGAAATCGAGATAATCGGAATAAGCCAATATCAGATTTCGTCGCACCAGTCACTGCCAGATCAGCCAGCAGCTCTCCTACCGCGCTTACGAATTTGAAGCCATGCCCAGAGAAGCCTCCTGCTAACAGCACATTCGGATGCTCTGGATGAACATCGATAATAAAATCCTCATCCGGGGTATGCTCATATTTGCACACGACACCCTTCAGAAGCTTGCCCGCAGCACTTGGCATGAAGGTCTCAAGCGCACTGCGTATATCTGCTTCATCCTCGGGATAAGCGCCGAATGGCTGAAGCTCCTCTCCTGGCAGCCACGGTACTCCTGTATCATGCCGACCAATCTTAAGCCCCGCCCCGCCAATACTCGGGAAGCCGTAGTAGCCTGCCCCTGTAGCGGTGCCAATCGTGAACCCTGGGAAGCGGCCTGCATCGAACAATGGCTCAGCGGTTTGGAACCAGCCAACAACCTTTCGCACCGGCTTAATCGGCAGCGCCACGAAAGGCTCCAGTGTCTTGAACCATGCGCCTGCGCTTAAGATAACCTTCCCACCCCGAATGACTCCGCCCTTCGTATGAACAGCAGCTCCTTCGCCATCTGCTTCAATGCGCTCAACAGGTGTGTTGACGAGCAGCTCCGCTCCCGCTTCCAATGCCTGCTTGCGATAAGCAGCTACGCAGCGCTCGCTATTTAGATATCCCGCATTAGGCTCGTATAATGCTTGGTAATCCTCCGGCAGGACAATACCAGGCCATCGCTTCTGTGCTTCCCCTGCATCCAGCCGCTCGACATTAAGCTTAAATGCATCCGCATTATCCAGTTTGCTGCTCTGAGAGAATAGGCTTGCTGGAGCCATATTTACTACGCCCGCTTGCACCAGCAGCGATTCACCAGACAGCTCCTCCAGCTCATTCCATAGCTCATGAGCCCGCAATGCCAGCTCCGTATACACGGCTCCGCCATGATAAGCATGCCTGATCAGCCTCGGCTCACCATGATGGCTTCCCTGCACATGAGGCGGGTCGAATGCATCAATGAGCAGCGTTCTTACACCCCGTCTCGCAAGATGATAGCCTGCACTCATGCCCATCGAGCCTGAACCTACCACAATGACGTCATAAGCTAAGCTCATAGCTGCTCCTGTCCAATCCACGTAGAGGATTGAGCTTGAGACTGAGCCGACAGCTGCTCAAGCGCCTGCTCCGCCAGCTCTGCGAAGAAGCGGCTGCTCAGCGGCAAGGCCTGCTCATCCAGGTTGAATGCGGGATGATGCCATTCCCTCGTACCGGAGGTTCCCATGAAGACGAATACACCTGGAATCTTCTTCAGATAATAGGCAAAATCCTCGCCAGCTGGTGAAGGCTGTGCCGTCACAGGTGTTAGTCCAGCCTGCTTGGCGGCTGCTACTGCAAGCTCCGCCCAATGCTTATCGTTATGAACCGGCGGCGGCCCTTGAATCCAGCGCACAGCTGCCTTTGTACCGAAGGCAGCGGCAACTCCGTCAACGACCTGCTCTAGCCTCTGTAGTACATGCGTCCGTACCTGCTCATCGAAATTACGCACGGTCCCCTCCAGAATGGCCTTATCAGGGATTACATTCCATGTCGTGCCACTATGAATCTTAGTTACACTGACAACGGAGCTCTGGAGCGAGCTGACATTACGGCTGACAATAGACTGCAGTGCTGTAACGATATGTGCGGCAGTGACGACAGGATCAACGCCTGCTTCCGGTACAGCGGCATGTGTGCCAACACCGTCCACCTCAATAATGAACCCATCTGCTGCTGCCATAAGCGGACCATCTTTTATTCCTACTGTCCCGACAGGCAGCTCAGGCTTATTATGCATGCCGAATATCACTTGCACATCTTCTAAAGCGCCGCTCTCTAGTACCTGCAGCGCTCCGGCCGCTTTCTCCTCAGCAGGCTGGAAAATAAACCGAACCGTGCCTTTCAATTCGTGTTCCTTCTGCTTCAGTGCTAATGCTGCACCGATAACGGCAGCTGTATGAAAATCATGCCCGCAGGCGTGCATTTTGCCTGGGACCTTGGATGCATAGTCAAAGCCTGTCTCCTCCACAATAGGCAGAGCGTCAATATCAGCGCGTATGGCTACAATAGGTCCTTGGCTCGCTCCACCACTCGCAGCTCCTACCTCCGCAATTACACCGGTACGAAGCGAATAATCGACCACTAGAATGCCTGCTTCCTCCAGTATCCGCTTAATCGTTGCCGTCGTTTCGAACTCCTCATTAGACAATTCCGGATATTGATGGAAGTGACGCCGAATATCGATCAATTGCTGATTGAAATCCGGTGCTGATAAATTCACTGATTTGTCTGACATTTCTAGCCCTCCCTCGCCTAATGCTCAGTCCAATCTGACATGTTAAGTGCAGCTTATTGCCTATCACTAGCTCTGTACTGATGATTCTGAGAAGGCTTCCTTGAGCAGCTCATAAGATCGGGTACGCTGCTCTGGATCTTTAATTCCTGTTACAACGATGAACTCATTCACCCCATAAGCCTCCTGCGTTTCCAGCAGCTTGCGGCGGACGCTATCCATGGAGCCTTTGGTTACTTCCGCTTCTCTCTCCATAATCGTATATGGTTGGCCGGACTCCTTGCCGAATTGCTCAGCCTGCTCCACGCTGCCAAGGTTGAGCGTCTTGCCGTCTGCAAGAGTAACCCTGACGTTCTTCATCGCTACAGCCAGTGCAGCCGCTTCTTCATCGGTATCCGCAACAATAACAGATAGGGCGAGCAGCGCTTCTGGCTTCGTACCCTTGCTTTCATCGAAGCGCTCGCGGTAGAGGGAAAGTGCCTGCTCCGCCGTCTCGGGATCACTATTAATGAATTGGGCGAATACGTAAGGGAGCCCTAGCTCTGCAGCAAGCTCTGCGCTTGATACGCTCGTTCCCAGCAAATAAATAAAGGCAGGCTGCTCAGGAACAGGAGCAGCCTGCAGGCCAGCAAGCGGATGTTCCTCTCCTAATGTGTTGTGAACATATTGATCCAGCTCAACCAGCTTTTCGTTCAAGGATTGCGGCTCTGTGATACCCTTCTGCAGTGCCTGTGTTGAGCGGGGAAGTCCGCCTGGCGCTCTTCCGATACCCAGATCAATTCGTCCAGGAGCCAGTGTAGCCAGCAGATTGAAATTTTCCGCTACTTTGTAAGAACTGTAATGCTGAAGCATAATACCGCCTGATCCAAGACGGATGCTCTTGGTTCGAGCAGCCAGATAGGCAAGCAGCACCTCTGGTGAGGAGCCCGCTACAAACCCGGAATCATGATGCTCGGATACCCAGAATCGGTGATAGCCCAGCTCCTCCGCCTGCTGTGCAAGGCGAATCGTATGTCCTAGCGCATCAGCTGCTGTCTCTCCCGGAAACACTGGGCTTTGGTCCAAAATACTAAGTCTGATCGTCATCCCTATACCACTCCATTCGTATTCGAGTTATCTCATTAGATGTTATAGGTCCACTCTGGCGTAATCCGCTTCAGGAACTGCTTCGTTCTCTCTTCCTTAGGCGCCCCGAACAGCTCATTCGGCTTGCCCTCCTCTACAATGACTCCACCGTCCATGAACACAACATGATTCGACACCTCGCGTGCGAAGCTCATCTCATGAGTGACAACAATCATCGTGATTCCTTCTCTAGCAATCTTGCGAATAACGTCCAGCACTTCGCCGACCAGCTCGGGATCGAGTGCAGAGGTAGGCTCATCGAACAGGATCACTTCCGGATTAAGCGCAAGCGCTCTGGCAATACCGACGCGCTGCTGCTGTCCGCCCGACAGCTGGCTTGGGTAGGCATCGAGCTTGGCGCCAAGTCCCACCTTCTCCAGCATCGCCACGCTTCTTACTCTGGCTTCTTCCTTCGGCAGCTTCTGCACGACAACGAGACCCTCCATTACATTCTCAAGCGCAGTCTTATGCTTGAATAGATTGTAATGCTGAAACACCATCGCTGATTTCTGCCTGAGGCTGTGGATGTCTTTCTTACTCGGATGCTTGCAGTTGACGTTGTAATCGCCGATTGCAATGTGTCCGTCGCTCGGCCGCTCGAGATAATTAATGCAGCGCAGCAGGGTCGTTTTGCCCGATCCGCTCGGCCCAAGAATAACGACAACCTCACCCTTTTCCACCGTCAGATCGATATTTCGCAGTACATTATTTTTGCCGAACGATTTGGAAATGCCTGTCAGCCTTATCATGCTACGCCACCTCGATTGTAGTTGTTGATCCGTCTCTCCAGCAGTGCCGTCCCTCTCTCGATGAGAATCGTCATTCCCCAGAACAGAATAGCTGCTGCAATATAAGCCTCTAGGAACTTCCAGCTTGTAGCTGCAACGATCTGTGCTTGGGCGTTAATATCGACAACGGATACGGTAAAAGCTAGTGTGGAGCCATGCAGCATGCCGATCAAGCTGTTCGACAGATTCGGGAGGCTGACCGCGAACGCTTGCGGGAGCACAATTCTGCGAAGCGCCTGAGTAGTCGTCATTCCGATAGAATAAGCCGCCTCTACCTGCCCCCGATTCACAGCCAATATGCCAGAACGAACGACCTCAGACATATAGGCGCCAGCTGTCAGGGAGAATGAGATATAAGCAAACCCAATTAAAGGAATGGCTGTTGAGCGAAAGCCTAAGCCGAGCGCTTGCGCTAGACCATCAAGCAGTATCGGAAGTCCGAAATAGATGAGCAGCAGATGCATCAGCATCGGTGTACCACGAATGAATAGCACATAGCTTGCAGCGATCTGATTAAGCACCGGAATTTTATAAATGCGAATAATTGCAACCGCGGTTCCGATCAGGAACCCGACCAATACCGACACTACCGTAATGAGCAGGGTGTTCGGAAGGGCTTGGAACAAACTGAAGAATGCAGTAACGATAAATGAGGGATCAAGCTTCATAACGGTCAGGCCTCCTTCTCAATCCGCGGAATGAATGTTTTTCGCCGTAATCCTCGTCTTCCTAGCAGCTTTTCTTCTCCAGAGAGCTGTTTCTCATGCCGCAGCAAGCGACGTTCCGCTGTGAGGAACAACCTTTCGAGAATCGTACTGATAACGAAATAAATGAAGGAAAGCGCAATATAAGTCTCGATAAAATGCAGCGTTGACGCTCCTAGCGTCTGCGACTTGCCTGTCATCTCCATCGCTCCTAATGAGAATGCTAGCGAGGTATCTTTCAGATTGCCAATGACGAGATTGGCGAATATCGGAATTGAGATCGCAAGCGCCTGAGGCAGCACGATTCTTGTGAAAGCTTGGAAGCCGCTCATTCCAATGGAATAAGCAGCCTCGACTTGACCTCTGTCCACCGCATTGACCGCAGCGCGGATCGCCTCCGAGATGAACGCGGCACTGTTGAGTGAATAGGTGAGAATAACGAACACCAGCACATGCGCCTTTGATAAATCAATAGAAATGAGCTTGAGCAGCTCAGGCACGCCGTAATAGATCAGGAACAGCTGAATCAGGATTGGCGTACCGCGGAAGAAGGAGACGTACACCTGTGACACACGCTTCAACACCGGGATGTTGTACATCCGAGGCAGCGCCACTATGAAGCCGATAACCACCCCAAGCAAGATAGATGCAACGACGATAAACAGCGTAATGTGAAGGTAAGACAATAGCTTGGGTATAAAATCAATCACATTGCTGATATCAAATTGGTTTCCCATTCTATGCACCCCGCTCTGCACCCACTATAATGGATGGCTTCATTCTTATTTCGTTGTTGCTTCATCAAGCGTCTTCGTGAAATCCTGACCTAGCCACTCCACACTTAATTTCGCTAGCGTTCCGTTTTCCTTCAGGGATTTGATCGCACCGTCCAGCTTGTCAGCCAGCTCTTGGCTGTCTTTGCGAAGAACGAACAGGACATCCGATTGAATCAGCGGCTCACCTACTGTTTTGAGTGCAGGCTTACCATCAGCGCCAGGGTAGAAAGCAAGTGCGAAATCAGTTGACAGTGTTGCGTCTACACGTTTGTTCTGAATTAAGTTCACGATATCATTTGCGCCGCCGCTCGAGTACACGATGTTAATGGCGTCATTGTTGTTTTTGTTGTATTGCTGTAGGAAATAGCCTTGGTTGCTAGTCGCAGAGGTGTATACTTTCTTGCCTTTCAAATCCTCGATTGAATTGATCGTTGTATCATTCTTATCCACGGCTACCTTCGTCAAGAAGATGCTGTACGGCTCTTTATTGAATAGGAACTTCTCCTCACGCTCCGGATTTTTCTCCATTTGGTGTGCAACGAAGTCAATCTTGTTCGTCTCTAGGCTTAGAAGCAAGCTATCGAATTCAGATGTTTTGAATTCAAATTCATATTCTGGAAGGAGCTTATCAATTTCCTTCACGAGCTCTACATCGAAGCCTGTAAGATTGCCGTTCTCATCAATAAAGCATACGTTAGGAAATTGTGTTCCTGTGCCGACGATGATTTTTTTCACTGTTGCAGCACCTGTGTTACCAGTGGATGATGACTCATTGCTGCTGCCCGAATTGCTGTTTGCGCCGCATGCAGATACCAATAGCGTCAGTATAAGTAGTGCGGAAATCAACGATAATTTTTTCATTTCAATTCCCCCGAATAATATTATTTTTTAAACCAATAATTCCTACTGTTTTTGTAAGAATTATGCTGACATAAATTTATCACCCGGTGGGAATGTAGTCAATATGCCGGATAATAGAGTTTTTCTATAGAAAGATATAATAATCTGATACTAAGCTCTAGCGTTGTTTAGTGTTGAATGGAAGCTCTTTGGCGAGCTGCAGCAATGCATCGAAAAACAAGCTATTCTCACCATTCAGGGCAATCATGTTCGTCTGTAGGGAGATGCCGGCAACTTCGGGAAAATAAATCGGGTACAGCTTCCCGTCATTGACCTCCTCGAAGGCGCACAGGCTTGGAAGAAAGCATATGCCCGTCTTCTGAAGCACTAATTTCTTCGCCGTCTCCAAGTTATCCGTCAGAATCTCAACCGCTGGCGGCTCATCCAGCCCCTCGAACACACGATGAATCCGAATCCAATCCAGCGCCCCGCATTCAAAGAACACGAAGGGGTGATTTCCAATCTGCTCAATCGATACATGGTCATCCCCGATAAAAGGATGTCCTTCATAGACATGCAGGCAGATCGGGTCCTCATACAGCTTGACGGATTGAATATTCGGATGATTCGTATGCCGAACGAAGCCGACATCAATATCCTTATTCAGCACCTTGTTCACGATCTCATCGGTTGTGCCCGTCACAAGCTTGAAATGCAGCGTAGGGTACTTGGCTTTGAATGCTGTCAGCAGCTCGGGTATTACATAGTTGGCTACCGATACTGTACAGCCGATCCTCAGCTCATTAGGGAGCGCTTTATTCTGATGCAGCTGCATTTTTCCCTTTTGCAAAATCTGGAGCAGCTGCTGCGCGTAAGGAAGGAATCGTTTCCCCTCCTCAGTAAGCTGAATCTGCTTGCCAAGCCGATCGAACAGCTTGCAGTCGAGCTCTCGCTCGAGTGATTGGATTCTTGCCGTCACCGATGGCTGGGACAGGAACAATACTTCAGCCGCTTTATTAAAGCTGCCATAATGAATGACATAGACGAATGCCTCAATATTTTCTATATTCATAAATGATAGTATACCTCCCTTTTGTGAGCATAAGCACAACGACGTTCTCTATCCTTTTGTAGGCTATATGGTGTCTATTCTTACTTTTCCTATTATATAACTAGGAATTATAAATAAGTAGCACTAATCTTAATTCAGCTCCCTTAAGGTGTCAATAGTTGGATGGAAATTGTAATAAAAAAGAGACTGAGCATAGTTCCCTGCTCGCCTCTTGGCTTTATCGCTCTATCTATTGCTCATCCTTGATGACACCTTTTCGCAAGATGATATTCGCATACAGCGCACTCTCGCCTGTTGCGACAACCGCATATGCCTCCTTCGCACGCTCGTAGAAGGCGAACCGCTCAACCTCCTCGAAGGGCTCCTTAAGTCCTGTTCGACGCTCAACAACTTCACCATAGGCTGCCCAGATAGGCGTCTCTACACAATCTCCCGGCATCACCTGCATTAGTGATACTGGCTTCTCTACATAGGAGTCAAGCGGGAACAGCTTCAGAATAGCATCCAGCAGCTCAGGAATAGCATGGCCATCGCATCTGACCAAACGCTGCGCATGGCTGGCAGCAGGAAAGTTGCCGTCAGCAAGTACGATTTCATCGCTATGTCCCATCTCCATTAAGATTCTTAGCAGCTCAGGTGAAATAAGCTTGGATATTCCAATAAGCATTCTATCATCCCCTTTATGACAGCTTCATATACCGCCTGTAAGCTGTATTCCAGTTAGTAGATCCCTCTTCCCCAGCAGTCATGTATACCGTAACAGGAAAGGACGCCGCAGACAGCCTCCTGGCATCCTCGAGATTAGTACAATGTCCCTGTGCAACTAACTGAACGAGCATATTCCCGATAGCGCTGGCTTCTACGGGTCCTGCCCACACGGGCCGCCCCAAGGCAGCAGCAGTGAAAGTGCACAGCAGCCGGTTCTGAATCCCTCCGCCTACCATGTGCATGCCCTTATAGCTGACGCCAGTCAGCTCCTCCATCCGCTCCAAAGCATGCCGATATTTGAGCGCTAAGCTCTCTAGAATACATCGGACAACCTCCCCAGCTGTTACTGGAATAGGCTGACCCGTCTCCTCACAATAAGACTGCACCTTCGCGATCATGCTAGAGGGTCTGTAGAAGCGGAGGTCATCGGGATTAATAAGGCTGCGGAACGCCTCCGCCTGCTCTGCCTGAATGACCAGATCCTCGAAGGACATGATCGTTCCCTGCTCATCCCACTCCCGTTTGCACTCCTGCAGTATCCACAGGCCCATAATATTTTTGAGCAGCTGGTAAGTCCCGAATACGCCGCCTTCATTAGAGAATTGCTGCGCCATCGCTCCCTCAGATACTAGCGGCTGCTTGAGCTCTGTCCCAAGGAGTGACCAAGTGCCGCATACCAAATAAGCGAAATTTGCACTGCTGGCAGGAATAGCGGCGACCGCAGATTCCGTATCATGAGTGCCGACAGCTACTGCTTCTATCGCCGGCACATCCAGCTCTGCGCATACCTCGGCTGATAGAGGACCGATACGCACGCCGGGATGAACCGGCTCCAGGAATAGATGTGAAGGTATTCCCAGTCGATCCATTAGCTCCGTATTCCACTCTTGACGCTCAGGATGGAACAGCTGTGTGGTCGTCGCCATCGTGAATTCACAAGCTTTGCGCCCTGTTAGGAAGTACACGAGCAAATCAGGCGTAAGCAGCAGCGTTTGAGCAGCACCCAGCCTTGGAGAAGCGGCCTTACTCATCGCATACAGCTGATAGATTGTGTTGAAGGGCATGAACTGGAGTCCTCCCAGGCGGAACAGCTCCTCCTTGCCAATCATTTCGTTAATCTCCTCAATAAGCCCTTCCGTCTGAGGATCCCTATAATGATAAGGATTGCCTAACAGCTCGCCACTCGCGTCGAGCAGCCCGAAGTCAACACCCCAAGTGTCTACGCCGAATGTTACCGGGCTATGCCCCTGCTGAAACGCTTGACGAATCCCCTTCTTCATCTCCTGCAGCAGCCTTAGAATATCCCAGTGCAGATGGCTTCCCACCTGAATCGCATAATTAGGAAAACGGTGAATCTCCTCCACCTGCAGCTCTCGCCTTCCATCCTCCAGCTGAACCAGCTTACCGATTAGTGCTCTGCCACTGCTTGCTCCGAGGTCGAAAGCCAAGACGGTAGTAAGCAATGTCATGCTGCACCTCCTCTCTTCCCTACACCGTACACAGGTGCCGCTTTATTGCATTTTTTGAAGCAGCTTAATGCGATAGGCTTCACTCTCCAGCGAGGCGATTTCTTCGTATTCTTCCTTCGTCAGCACCTTAGGCTCTTTGATCGCCTGGGCAATTAGGAATATTTTTGTACTCTCCTCCACGACCTCTGTACGGTAATACGCCTCTCGCAGATTGCGGCCCGTCGTCACCAGACCATGATTGCCGAGCAGAATGCTGCTCGCTTCATTAACCTTCTCTACCAGCGCATCTGCCAGCTTATCCGTCGTAGGCAATACATAAGGAACGTAGACCGTCCTGCCTACTAAAGCTGCCTGATCTGGGAACATAATAGGAAGCTCCTGTTCAATCAGTGTAAAGGCAATACAATATGGCGGATGTGTATGAACGATAGCTCCAATCGAAGGATTAGCTCGATACGCGTACAAATGCATGAGCACCTCAGAGGAAGGACGAAGTCCAATATCCGTAACCTCACCTGTCTCAATATCCACCTCTACCCACTGGTCCGGCTCTACCTCATCAAGAGCGAATCCGCTCGGGGACAAGTACATTTTCCCCTCATGCTTGGCACTAATGTTGCCGCCTGGACCGACGACCAGCTTATTCGCCACCGTCTTCCTCGCATATTTGCACAGCTCTCGTCTAATGTCCTGACTACTCATTCGTTATCCCTCCTATTGGCTTGCTTAGCTGCTTAGTTATATAAAGGCCCGAAGTTCGTGCATGCTCGGTAATCCGCGCTCTCCTTGTTCTCTGTTCCGAACAGCCCCCATACTCGAGGGCGGAAAATACGCTCGGCACTCACATTATGCATGCTCACCGGTATACGCAGCATGGAAGCAAGCGTGATCAGATCTGCCCCAATATGACCGTAGCTGATCGATCCATGATTGGCTCCCCAGTTGTCCATCACTTCATATACACTGTTGAATGCACCTTCACCTGTTAGGATCGGCGCGAACCACGTGGTTGGCCAAGTCGGGTCCGTACGCTTGTCGAGCACATCATGAACGTCTTGCGGCAGATCTACCGAATAGCCTTCGGCAATCTGCAGAACAGGTCCGATTCCCTTAACGAGGTTGATACGGGACATCGTTAGAGGCATCCCTCCGCGAGTCAAGTAATCAGACGAATAACCGCCTCCGCGGAAATACTCCAGACCTGCTGGCCGCCAAGAAGTAGCCTCTAGACAAGCCTTAGCATCTTTCTCTGTCATATCCCAGAATGGCTTCATCACCGGCTGTCCATCCTGCTGCTGCTCACCTGTTCCATCCAAGGTTGCTGATCCGGAATTAATGAGATGCAGGATGCCATTCGCGGCGTGACCCGACAATTCATGTCCCGTAACCCGCTTCACGGAATCCGGACTCCAATACGTACGTACATCAGCGAAAATCTGAGGCGTATTCGTCAGCAGATAACCAAACAGCATGACAACGCCATTGAGGCTGTCATTCTCCGTAGATACGATGTATGGCGGGCGAATGCCATTCCAGTCGAAGGAGGAATTCAAGATCGCTTCCATGAAGTCGCCGTTCGGGAAGTGATCCGTCCATTGACGCTGTCCTTGGAAGCCCGATACGATGGCATTATGTCCCATCGCCTCTTCGCCGAAGCCAAGCTCGGCAAGACGAGGGTTCCCAATCATCAGGTCACGAGCGATAATTGCCATCTTCACTACCGTCTCCCAGTCTTTATCCTTCTGCTCGCGACTTGTACGAATAGCGGCCGGATTGTTGTCTGGTCCTTCTATGCAATTCTCTTTGGTCCACGCAAGCGCTCTTTCGAACTCAGCTGGATCATAGATCTGCTCCTCGAAGCGGCGAACGAATTCGGACATATCGATATATTCCGTACGCATGCCCAGATATTCTTGGAAGAACGAATCGCTTACGATTGATCCGGCAATGCCCATCGATACAGAGCCCATCGACAGATAGGATTTGCCGCGCATATAAGCAACAGCTAAGCCAGCTTTGGCGAAGCCTAGCAGCTTGCCCTTCACATCCTCAGGGATCGAGGTGTCTCCACCTTCCTGCACATCCTGACCATAAATGCCGAATGCCGGAATCCCCTTTTGCGCATAACCAGACAGCACCGCAGCCAAATATACTGCACCTGGACGCTCAGTCCCGTTGAATCCCCATACCGCATTCGGGATCTGCGCATTCATGTCCATCGTCTCTGTGCCATAGCACCAGCATGGTGTGACCGTTATCGATACCCCTACATTCTCACCGGCGAATTTCTGTGCGCAGGCAGCAGCCTCCGCAACGCCTCCGATACACGTATCAGCGATGACACATTCCACAGGCTCTCCATTCGGATAACGCAAATATTCGGCTAGCAGACCCGCCACCGACCGCGCCATATTCATCGTTTGCTCTTCCAGTGATTCACGAACCCCTTTGCGACGACCATCAATTGTAGGCCTGATTCCGATTTTGGGGAACCCGTCTTTGAACCGATACGCTGTGTTTGCCACCTTAAAAACCTCCAATGAATATAATAGGATGAAAACGCTTAAATATTAATTTTAGAGTTATCGATAACTCTAATTTAACAAGAGGCTCTATTGCTGTCAATCCTTTTCTCTTGTAGAATGAATGCATGATTGAGCGATAAGGAGTCTAGCTTATGGTTACTATTTATGATATTGCTGAGAAAGCCAATGTCTCTGCAATGACTGTTTCTAGAGTTATCAATAACACAGGTAGAATTAGTGAGAAGACGAGGACAAAAGTGCGGAAAGTAATGGAGGATATGAACTATGTGCCTAACCAGATGGCACGCAGCCTGGTCCTTCAGGAAACTCGCATATTGTTTCTGCTTATTACGGATATTACCAATCCATTCTATACGACGTTATCAAGGGGAGCGGAGGATGCGGCTACGAAGAGCGGCTACCGCCTTCTGTTCGGCAACAGTGATGAGAATCTGGACAAGGAATCTGATTATATGCAGACGATTCTGACTACACGTGTAGATGGGGTAATGATTGCACCTGCTGGAGATCCGTCGCTGCCATCATTGGAGCTGCTGCATAAGCATAACATCCCATTCGTGCTGCTGGATCGTGAGGTGCCGGGGGTTCAATGCGATATCGTTCTAGGGGATGGGAAGGAAGGCGCTCGCCAGCTTGTTGATCATCTTGTGAGCCACGGACATAAGCAGATAGCGATGGTCAACGGCTCTTCATCTGTATCGAGCGCAAGACATCGGCTTCAAGGCTTCCAAGAAGCGCTGAAGCTTAATAGTCTTCCTTGGGATGATACACAGGTGTTCGAGACTAGCTTCGGACCGCAAAGCGATCTATCCGGTATCGATGCATGGATCTCATCCTTGGACCCGCTGCCAACCGCTATTGTGGCTGGCAATAACGTTCTCGCTATCCAGCTTATTCGTCTCTTGCGGCAGCGCGGGCTGCGTATTCCTGAGGATATGTCTATCGTATGCTTTGATGATTTCGGCCCCTATTCGGATATTCATCCGTTCATTACGGTCGTCTCTCAGCAGGCGTATCAGTTCGGCTATTTGGGCATGCAGATGCTGATTGATCGAATTAAGAGCAAGGATGAAGCAGGCCCTTGGAAAAAAATCGTACTGCCAGCGGATCTCATTGTCCGCAGCTCTGTCAGCACCTTATAACGAAACAGAGGGAATAACGATTCGAACCGTTGTTCCTTCTCCTTTTTTACTGGAGATTTGCAAGGTGCCATGATGCTCCTCGATAATGCGTGTGCTGATCATGATGCCGAGTCCGGTCCCCTTTTCCTTCGTTGTGATGAACGGCTGACCAAGCTGGTCCATAATCAAGTCGGCTATGCCTTCTCCCTCATCACGGATGATCAGCTGCACATCCCCCTCAGACCCTGACCCCGCTGTAATATAGATCTGACCTCCGCCTGGCATCGCTTCGATTGCATTCTTAATAATATTCATAAAAACCTGCTTCAATTGATTGGCATCGCAATGAATAAGAGGCAGGCTCTCCTCAAACTCAGTTACAATATGAATGTTCATCATAATGGCCTGCGTTTCCAGTATAGATATAACACCTTGCATAATATGCTCTAAGTTCCAATCTGCATAATGCGTATAATGCGGCTTGGCTAGTGTCATGAATTCATTGACGATGAGGTTAATGCGGTCCAGCTCATTGAGCATAATGCCGCAGTAATAATGATTGTCCTCGTTCTTGGATTTAAGCAGCTGTGTGAAGCCTTTCAAGGCGGTTAGAGGGTTGCGAATTTCATGAGCTACCCCTGCCGCAAGCTGTCCGATGACAGACAGCTTCTCGGAGCGTATGAGTCTCTCCTCAGCCCGTTTTCGGTCAGACAAATCTCTGATAACCGTTAGAATGACCATACTGCCCTTATAATTATGAATACGAATGCTTGATAATTCCACATCAATCATGTGACCTTGCTCGCTTAGCAGCCTACGTTCCACGAATGGCGTCGGATAATCAGAATTCATAACCTGGCTAATCGTTTGCATTGTAATGGCATGATCCTCTGGATGAATAAATTCAAGAACTGACTTGCCGATCCATTCGGCATCATTCTGGGCTCCTACCAGCTTCACAGCTGATTTATTCGCATAGACAATGCTTCCATTATCGGATATGACAATCGGCTCAGGCAGAAATTTCACGACTCGGAGATAGAGCTCTGCACTGTCGATCCGATGCTGCTCTTTTGCCATTTTCCCCGTAATATCTTGAACGGTCGACAGGTAGGCTTGTTCGCCATTGTACGTAATGAGACAGGTGTTGCCCTCCAGAATAAACCGACTGTTGTCTTTTCTAATGCCGTTGATCGTGAAGCTGTATTCCTGCTCTGCCTTATCAACAAGACGATACCTCGTCTCGCGCTGAATGAGCTCAAACGTATCGTTATCGAACAATTCCGCATGACTTAATTGCAGGAACTCCTCACGGGTATAACCGAATAGAGCAGCCAAATAAGGATTAGCGTACAACGTTAATCCTTTTTGCCCCAGATATACCCCAACCGTAACACTCTCCGCAAGATGGCTGTATAGGCTCTCGGCTTCCAATAAAGAAGCTTCGATCTTCTTCTTGTCTGTAATATCCCTCTCGATGCCTATCAATCCAATAAGTGTCCCATTCCTGTCCATGAAAGGAGATATCGAAACGCTGGCATAGAACATCGTTCCGTCTTTTCGCAGCTTGTACGTTTCGTAGCCGCTCACCTGTTCACCTTGACGCACCTTAGCGTGAAGCTCTTTCGCTTCATTGTAGAGATAAGATGGCGTAATCGGCAGCACCTTGCCAAGCACTTCCTCCTTGGTCCAGCCATGGAGAGTCTCGAAGGCAGGGTTCACATCGAGCACTCTACCTTCGAGATCGACCACTATAATGCCATCGTTGGTGTGATTCCAAATAGAGCTCATGATGGAGTGCTGAATAGGATTATTCTCCTCGTTATTCATAAGAATGATTACACCTCTTCAAGGGATATCAAGCTCTACTTATCATTCTAAACTCTATCTTATGAGAGTTATTGCGATTGACCTGCTTCCGGCAAGCGATGAACCACACGTCTGCCGTAAATAACCGAAATAATAAGAGTACAAGCAACGACAACGGTCATTCCCCAGAAAATATGGCTATAAGCTTGTACCTGAGACAGCTTTTCCTGCCATACAAGTGCACTTCCGGCCAGCGCTACCGTAAAGGCGCCACTGAAAAACTGTGCTAACTGGAACAAGCCCATGCCCGATCCAATCTGCTTCGCTGGCAATAGCAACGATATTTCGTTCGAGACACTGCTCGTTAATGCGGAGAAGCTGACGCTCATCAGCATGTAGACCAGCATGATAGCAATATAAGAGTGTGAAGCTGTGAATGACAGCAGAATAGAGGCTGTCAGCAACGACACGGGTGCCCATCGAATGAGCAGGCTGTTCCCCGAGCGATCAATTAGATTACCGATTGGCCTGGATGCGAATACAGTCACAATCGACCCTGGGAATATAACTAATCCCGACTGTGCGGGCGTTAGTCCATATAAGAATGCAAATACCTGAGGAAGCAGGAACAATGTCGCGAAGTTGTTCATATACGATGTAACGCCAAGTGCCCCAAGTGCCATAAATCTCTTGTTCCGGAACAGCTCTGGCTGTACGAAGGGCTCCGCTGTACGATGGATACGCAGCCAGAACAGCACCAATGAGAGCACACCTGCAATTAATGCAATCATATAATGACTGGTCAAAAATAATAATAGGCCAGTCGTGCCAATTCCGATTAATACAGCACCAGCCATATCGAACGTGCCGCTTCGCTTGGCCTCTGATGGCAGCAGCTTGTAAAACACCGGAATCAAAAAGATTGTAATGGCGGTCACAGCAAACAAATAATGCCATCCTAAATATTGAACGATCAATCCTCCAATAACAGGACCAAGACCAAGCCCTAATGAACTCGCTGACATAACCATTGCCATCGCTTTACCGCGTCTGATGGCCGGAATAAACCTAGTAATCAGTACAATCCCGAGTGCCGACATAGCTCCTGCACCTGTCGCTTGTATTAATCTTGCACCTAATAATAGAACAAAACTATTGCTGAAATAACCAATGATGGATGCAAATCCGAGAGAGATTAGTCCAATCATGAATAACGTTCTGATCGGAATGAAATCCGACAATCTACTATAAGTAATTGAGGATATTGCAAATACAATAGAATAGCCTGTAACAATCCAAGAAGTAGAAATCGATGACAGCAAGAACTGCTTCGCAACCTCCGGAAGTGCCAGGTTGAACATCATCGTATTCATGACGACCATTGTTACTGTAATGCTTAACAAAAATGTGACTAGGCCCTCATTTTTAATTTCCCCTGCTTCTACTTCTGTGTCCATTTCCTTATGCTTACTCCTCTTCTGTACGTTCTACATACTTATTTTATTATAGTAACATTTGAAACCGTTCTCTTGTCCATCTTTTTTTGAGGCTCTTTTGGGTTCAATCCGGCTTTCATGTATAATGTTCCTATTCTTAACAGGCGTGAGAGGGGTCAGCATGAACAAGCACCGATGGAATATCGGCATTATTGCCTTAATGATCGTCTTTATGTACATGCTTCTGCAATTCTTTTTCTCTACGCAGCGAATACAGGAGCTTATTGCCCCGTTAACATCCGGAGCGCAGCAGTCGGCGGATACGCGGCTGCGGGTTATGCTCATCTCCCAAGAAGCGGATAACCCTTTCTGGAGATCCGTCGAGCGCGGAGCAAGAACGGCTGCCGAGCAATATGGCATGGAGCTGCAATATATGGGCCCGCTACGGATTAATCCGAAAGAGCAGATCCGGCTGCTGGAGAAGAGCATTGCTGCGAAGGCGGATGCGATTATTCTCCAAGGTATCGGCGATAACACCTATCAAGAATGGATTGCTGCTGCTGCAGGCTCCGGCATTCCGGTTATAACAGTAGATACAGATGAACAAGGCAGCCAGCGCCTCGCCTATGTCGGTACAGACAACGCAGCAGCCGGTGAGCATATGGGCAGGCTCGTTGCTAAGGAAGCCGCTTCAGCAGGCTCGATTGGTGTGCTGGTAGGTAGCATGGAAGCTGCTAATCAGCAACTTCGTCTGGAAGGCTTCCAGACCATCATCAATTCCTATTCGCATTTGACGATAGCCGATATTAGATCCTCCAACATCTCTCATCTGCAAGCTGCTCAGCAGGCTGAAGAAATGCTCCAGCAGCATCCCGATATACGCTACATGGTCGGATTCAGCGCTCTCGATGGCATTGGCATAGCGGAGGCGGTGAAGCGTATGAAGCTTACAGACGTCCGAATATACGCATTCGATGATCTGAACGATACGATTGAAGCAGTAGAGCATGGCGCTATCTCCGCCACTATCGTTCAGCAGCCTTATGAAATGGGCTATGAGGCCGTAACGCTTCTTCACAGCCATCTCGCTGGTCTGCCTATTAACCAGCAGCATTACACGCCTATGTCCGTGCTCGATCAGCGTGCAGCTCAGCTTAGGAGCAAGGAGGAATCATCATGACTCTGCGTAAAAAGCTGCTGCTCTTCATCCCGCTGCTCGTGCTGCTGACGAATGGTGTAACCTTCTTTCTGTTCGTGAGCAGCACGTCCGTTCAGCACAGCTACGACATGATGATGGACCGCCTGCTGCTATACACAAGGTCCGCTCAGACAGCGGAAGGAAATCTGAACGCCTTGTACAATTATTTACTCAATCCTGACGACACGAGCAAGCAGCGGCTGCTGGACGAGCAGGCATCGCTGCTTCAGAATCAGAACGATCTGACAGGTGAGCTTCCTGCCTCCTCTCAGCCAGCTGTTCTTATGAGCTATATCGAGCTGATCACTACACTTAGAGAACAAGAAGCGGCTTCTCTGAGCGCCGCTGCTTCTGAGTCCCAGAGCGCTGCGTTTGCCCACTATGAGCAAGCCGAGCATACAACATCGTTCATCCGCGAGGAGGAGCTGCGGCTTATCGATTTTGAGCTTAGTATTTATGAGCCGATCTACCGTCATATTCAGATCGAGATCGCAAGGATGAACTGGCTGGGTCCCTCCGTATTCGTCGTCAATACTCTGCTCAGTATCGTTCTTGCTATATGGATATCACGAAGCATTACAAGGCCCGTTGCTAAGCTTGTACAAACAGCAGGGCGAATCTCTCAAGGGAACCTTCATGTCACACCTAATGAAGAGAAGCCCCCCGAAGACGAGCTTGGCATTCTGTCTGAAGCGATGAGACACATGATGATTGATCTATCCGAGCTAATCGGGAAAGATAAACAGAGGCTAGAATCGGAACGGCTCGTGAAGGAGCTTGAGCTGCAAGCTCTTCAGAGTCAGATTAATCCTCATTTTCTATTCAACACCCTTAATGTGCTGTCTAAGCTTGCCCTGCTTGAAGGTGCCGATAAGTCGAGTGATCTCATTATCTCTCTATCCAATATGATGAGATACAACTTGCGTAAGCTGGATCAGCCTGTCACACTTCGGGACGAGCTAACGCATGTTCAGGAGTACTTAGCCATTCAGAAGGCCCGCTTCCGGAGCAGAGTGCACATCGAGCAGCAGATTGATGAGGCAGCGCTGGATGCGTTAATTCCAGCGGTAACGATTCAGCCGCTTGTGGAGAATGCCTTCCTGCACGGCATCGAGAGGATGGAGAAGGGAGCTTCAATCAAGCTTGAGATCAGTCTAGTCGCTGAAGGGATAAGCCTTGTTATTACGGATAATGGTGCTGGGATGGCAGAGGATATTCGGGAAGCCCTGCTTCATTTGAATCCCCTCCCTGCAGATCTAGCAGCCAACAAGGCATCAACAGGGCTGGGCACAAGTAATGTGATCAAACGCCTGCGATTATTTTATGAGCGGGAAGATATTATAGATATTCACAGTGAACTGGGACGAGGAACCTCCGTTACGATCCTTATTCCAGACTCTGCCTTGAATCTAAGAGAAAGGAGTGTGCCATAGACGTGAAATATCGCCTATTAATTGCCGATGATGAAGCACTTGAACGCGAAGGGCTCGAATATCTCATTCATCGCATGATGCCAGATACATTCGAGATCGCAGTTGCGGAGAACGGACGAACCGCTATTCAGCAAGCAGAGGAGCTTCGGCCCCACATTGTTATGATGGATATTAATATGCCCGGTATTCAAGGCTTGGATGCCATTCGCGAGATTAAGGAACGGCTGCCGGAAGCGAAGTTCGTTCTAGTTACAGCGTATGATTTCTTCGCGTATGCCAAGGAAGCCATCTCTCTGGGAGTCAGTGAATATTTGCTCAAGCCTGCTGGAAGAGAGCAGATTGCCGCAACGCTTCAGAAGCTATTGGACGAACTGGATAAAGAGAAAAAGGGGCGTGAGGAAGAGCTTGCCCTGCGGGATAAAATGTCCCAGCTTATGCCGCTGGTTGAGAATGAGCTTGCCCTTATCCTCATGGTTGGGCAAGTGATGGACGCGGGCGAGGAGCAGCTAACCGACTGGCTCAGCTTCCCGCTGGATGAAGGCTGCGCTGTCGTAATCGCATTCCCCAAGCAGGTATATGGGCAAGATAAGAAGAAGCTCTACGAAACCTTTCGCGGCTTCGCCGTCACGTATGGCATTCCTTGTATAGTAAGCTCAATGATTGACCAGCACATGGCCTTGTTCCTGCGTAGAAAACCAAGTGAGGCTCTTCAAGCATTCAAAAATTCGATTAACCTATTCGGTCAGAAGCTGTGCGCATTATCGGAAAGGCAATTCCACTTCCCAGTGACAGTAGGCGTCGGGTCCTTGCAGAACGGCTCAGAAGGCTTCCGGAGATCTTATTACGAGGCGGTATTCGCATCCGATGATGATCGGCATGCCGGTCTTGTATGCGATTTCGAATCGGTTGTGAAGGAGCAGGCAGAGTCGCCCTCTCCCCCCAGAAGGCCTCTTATCGGTCAGCCAGAGGACGATCCCGGCGGTCACCGTTCCTACGTGCTGTCTGCTCTGCACCGGATACGGGAGCAGCGGGAGCAGCAGACCATTACGGTTATGGATAAGGCCAAGCAATATATCCTGAGTAAGTTCACTGAGGATTTGTCCTTGGAGGAGGTTGCTGATTATGTGCACCTGAATCCCCACTACTTCAGCAAAGTGTTCAAGCAGCAGGACGGCGACACATTTATCGATTATGTAACGAGCCTCCGCATTGAGAAGGCGAAGCAGCTCATCACTTCAGCAAGTGAGCCATCACTCAAGGAAGTATGCTTCGAGGTTGGCTATAAGGACCCCAATTATTTCAGCAGAGTATTCAAGAAGGTAACTGGCGTTACGCCTTCCGAATATCGCAGCCAATCCAGAATATAGCTCCATGCCCAGAAGGGCATGGACTTTTTTATCCCCCCGAACATAATAATGCTACTCGTATGGCCTTGATGCGATGAGGCAATGATAACTCTAGAATCCCATGCAGAAACATGACAAATAAGTGAAGACGAATGCCCCCTTGTTGCGGTAAATCTGATGATATAATGAAGCTCGTTTCCTAGAAACAGACTTTATTCTCTGGTTAATTAGTCACAGAATCGAAAGGGGTATATAGAAGTGAATACAACAAACAACGCAGCAAACTCTCGAAGCAGCATGAAATTCGTGACGCTTGTATCGATGGTTGCCGCAATTGGCGGACTCCTGTTCGGCTTTGATACCGCAGTCGTATCAGGGGCCATCGGATTCATGCAGGATCGGTTCGACCTGAATGAGGTTCAAGTAGGATGGGCTGTATCCTCGCTCATTATCGGCTGTGTAGTAGGAGCGGCATTATCAGGTGTGCTGGGTGATCGATTCGGTCGAAAAAAGGTATTGATTGCTGCAGCCGTTCTCTTCATCATTGGTTCATTAGGCTCAGCTCTCCCAGACACTTTCAGTATGTATATTATTGCTCGGATGATCGGCGGTATTGGCATCGGCATTACATCCACCCTATGTCCGCTCTATAATGCTGAGATTGCACCGTCCAAATACCGGGGACGCTTGGTAGCGCTTAATCAGCTTGCTACCGTAACAGGTATTTTTCTCGTTTACTTCGTCAACTCTGGTATTGCCGGCCTCGGTGACGAAGCGTGGGGCATCTCCACAGCATGGCGCTGGATGTTCGGAATCGGCGTCCTTCCAGGCCTATTGTTCCTTGTCTTGTTATTCTTCGTACCAGAGAGCCCTAGATGGCTCATTAAGCAAGGCAAATCGGCTGAAGCGCTCCCCATTCTGCTGCGCATTCACGGAGAAGAAGATGCGAAGAAGGAAGTGCTGGACATCAAGCAATCCTTCCAGCAAGAGAATGGCTCGCTGAAGCAATTGTTCAGTCCAGGGCTGAGAATGGCCCTTATCGTTGGTGTAACGCTTGCTATTCTGCAGCAGGTAACCGGTATTAACGCCGTTATGTATTATGCACCAGAGATCTTCAAGACGATGGGCGCAGGAACGAACGCATCCCTTGTTCAGACTATTCTCATCGGCTTCGTCAATTTCTTGTTCACGATCGTTGCGATCTGGCTTATCGATAAGGTTGGCAGAAAAGCGCTGCTGCTCGTCGGCTCATCGATGATGACGATATGTCTTGCTGTGATCGGCATTGCCTTCCAGACAGGCCATACGACAGGACCGCTCGTACTAATCTTCTTGCTTATGTATGTAGCTTCCTTCGCGGTATCACTCGGACCAGTCGTCTGGGTAATCATGTCTGAGATCTTCCCGAACCGGATTCGCGGGAAAGCAACAGCAATCGCATCTATGGCGCTCTGGGCAGCGGATTACGTCGTCTCACAATCCTTCCCACCGATGCTGTCATCAGCTGGACCTGCTATAACGTTTTGGATATTCGGCGTTATGTCGCTTCTGACCTTCCTCTTCACTTGGCGGGTTGTACCTGAGACCAAAGGAAGATCACTGGAAGAGATTGAATCACTATGGTCTGCTGACCGCTCGGCGAAATAAATAACTAAATAAATAAATAACTAACCGGACAAGAGATGGGCTATCCCCCGTCTAATGTCCGGTTTTTTGTAGTATACTCTCCCACAACGGGTGAATCGACATATTGTGATTGACTTGTATCTCAAGCCTTGTGACTTCTGGATGATTGACGTTCTCTTGCGACAGCCAGCATACTAAATCTGTTGCAGGATGTATGTAAATCCAATTTCTAAGGAGTGAGCTCATGTGTACTAAGGTTCTTATCGTGACTGGCGATGCTGCGGAAGTTCTAGAAATTTACTATCCTTATTACCGATTGCTAGAAGAGAATTACGAAGCCGTTATCGCTTCACCAACTAAGAAAACGCTACATACCGTTGTGCATGATTTCATTAATGGCTGGGATACCTATACGGAAAAGCCCGCCCATCTGCTTGATTCCCATATTAGCTTCGCTGATGTAGATCCTTCGGAGTATGTTGGACTCCTTATACCTGGAGGCAGAGCTCCGGAATACATTCGCTCAGACGCCGATCTCCCCCGCATTATTCAGCATTTCCTCGATGAGGATAAGCCAGTAGGAGCTATTTGTCACGGAGCACAGGTATTCCTCTCCTTGCCGGACACCTCTTACTTCAAAGGACGTACACTGACTGCCTATAACGCTTGTCGCCTCGATGTGGAGCGGCTTGGGGCTACTTATGCGGCTGATAAGCTGCATGTAGACGGCAAGCTCGTCAGCGGTCATGCATGGCCTGATCTTCCTGGCTTCATGAGAGAATTTCTGAAGCTGGTACGTGAAGAAATCGCAGAACATCCCGCTTCGTCACAGAACGAGGCCATTTCCTTGTAAGCGGAAGGGCTGTACCTTAGGCATTTATGCTTGGGGTACAGCCCTTGTCTTGTCTATATAGTTAACATATGCAGGTCTTTTTCTTATTGCCGATCTTGCCCATCGAATCGATCTTCTCAATATAATCAGTCGCGAGAGGAACCTTGCAGGCCGTATTGCCAACATCGACGTGCACTTTGCCTATAGCGGCGGCAGCCTTTTTCGCTTCTGCCGCGAGCGGCTGGACATAGGCTGCTACTGAGATGACGAAGGTGTTCATCGTATAGCGAACCCAATTGCGCTCCGAGTGTATGGTCCTCTCTACCTGCTGCAGCAGGAGGTGAAGCTCCTCCAGATCCAGCTGCTCGTCTGGGGTGATAGCTACATAATTCGCATAGGTACTCCAGCCGCCAACTGCCGTCATCTCTTCCGGTGATTCGATCCACTCGACAGCCAGCTCTCTAGCATAAGCACTTTCAGCAGCTACGCCCGCCACTGTGTATTCAGCAAGGGAATGCCAGTAGGCTTGTTTCATCCAAGCTTGAAGACGTTCCTTCGTTATCTGCTTCGGGTTAACAGTCAGCCCAGCCAAATACATCGCATCGGTGTTCCCGGAGTCATACAGAGCAAGTGCCACGCCCTGATCCTTCTTCACATGCTTGACGAGCTTCTTCATATCCCCAACTCGAACGCCGAAGAAAGGCTCCTGAGCCCCATGCCTTCCAAGCGTCTTCTTCGTCTGCTCCGTGCCCATGTCCTCGAGTGCATTCATCACTTCTTCATAAGTCATTACTGTGACCTCCACTTCTCAATAGCAAGCTATTCAATCTGCTCAGTGACTCTGGTCCTTGCTAGGCTTGAATCTCTAACGATGAGCCTAGGCTCGAATTGGATTCTCTCATAGAGATTTTTTTTCTGCTCTTGTATACGCTGCAGCAGTAGCTCCGTGGCGACTTTGGCAACTTCAGCCCCCATAATCGAGACAGAGCTAATCTTCGGGGTTGTGATCGTACATAACAGATTGTTGTCAATTCCAACGATAGCAATATCTTCAGGCACACGAATATCTAATTCTTTGAACCGATTCAGTAATCCGATGGCCACCATATCATTCCCTGCATAGATAGCATCAGGCATATGAGTCAAGCTAACGAAATAATCGGCAGCCTTCGTACCTGTCTGCAAGGAGAAATCATCTCCGAAATAAACCAAAGAACGGTCGACATGCTCTAAAGCATCCTCATAAGCAAAAAATCTCTCTTCAATGATTTCCTTAGGGGCACCGGCATATCCAATTCTCGTTCTCCCAATGCTAATCAAATGCTCCATAACTAGCTTGCCCTCTTGCGTAGAAAGACTGACGATATCCGCCTTAACATCCGTTTCTAATTTCTTTCCGTAGTTAATGATGGATATAGGGAGACTGGATTTATTAATAAGCTCTATCAACGTTCGTGGATAAGCTAGAGGCAATATAATTAAGCCATCTACATGAAGCTTCTTCACATCACGCAGCAGCTCTAGCTCTGATCGTACATTACCAAGGGTATTAATCTGAACAACGCGATAGCCATAATGCTTCGCCGCTTGTTCAACGGCATAGGAAATTTCCGGAACAAATGCATTTCGAATGTCGGGAACTGCCAACGCAATTTGCTTGGTTTGACGCACCTTTAGGTTCTGGGCAAAAGAATTCGGAACGAATCCAAGCTCCTCTACAGCTTCCAGAACCTTTGCTTTTGTCTTGGGACTAATGCCCCCCATATTATTAATAGCTCTTGAGACTGTTGCGATTCCGACTCCAGCTCGTGCGGCTACATCCTCTATCGTTACTTTGTTAACTCCCAATTCCACACTTCCTAATCTTCATGAAATTGTTTCCGTATTTAGTTGTCCAACTATTATATCATATCCAGCAAAAATGATGAAGAACGACGGTCGCCCGACTGTGGAGTGTTGACAATGTGTCGGTGCTGTGACATAGTTGTTTTCGGAAACGTTTCCTCATTCACTTATTTATTTCCGTTCATATAGTCTGTTCTGATCTATTATTCTAAACGTCTAGGGAGATGTACACTATGAAAGCATTAAGATGGCATGGTCTTAAGGATTTGCGATTGGACACCATTGAAGAACCGGCTGCACAGCCTGGAAAAGTGAAAATTAAAGTCGAATGGTGCGGCATATGCGGCAGCGACTTGCATGAATATACAGCTGGTCCTATCTTTATCCCGGAAAGCGTTCCTCATCCTATTACAGGGGAGCAAGCACCCATCGTTATGGGCCACGAGTTTTCCGGTCAAGTTGTTGAGGTCGGAGAAGGCGTAACACGCGTGCAGGCTGGTGATCGTGTTGTTGTCGAGCCTATCTATGCATGTGGCAAGTGCGATGCTTGCAAACAAGGCTATTACAATCTCTGCTCGACAATGGGCTTCCTTGGTCTTGCTGGTGGCGGAGGCGGCTTCTCCGAGTATGTAGCTGCTGAAGAATATATGGTTCACAAAATTCCAGATGGCGTCTCTTATGAGCAAGGTGCGCTTGTCGAGCCTTCAGCAGTAGCTCTCCATGCGGTTCGCCAGAGCAAGCTCAAAGTTGGCGACAAAGCAGGCGTGTTCGGTGCAGGCCCGATCGGCTTACTCGTTATTGAAGCGCTAAAGGCTTCAGGCGCCGCAGAAATCTACGCAGTTGAGCTATCACCTGAGCGGAAACAAAAAGCAGCAGAGCTAGGTGCAATTGTAATCGATCCGAAGGAATATGATGTTGTTCAAGAAATCCATAATCGTACGAATGGCGGAGTAGACGTCGCTTATGAAGTTACGGGTGTTCCTCCGGTTCTCACTCAAGCTCTGAATGCAACGAAAATCGGCGGCGAATTAATGATCGTTAGTATTTTCGAGAAAGAGGCATCTATTAAACCTAACAACATTGTCATGATGGAGCGTACCATCAAAGGAATTATCGGGTATCGCAACGTATTCCCTGCTGTTATTAGTCTGATGGAGCAAGGCTACTTCCCAGCTGACAAGCTTGTTACGAAGCGAATCAAGCTGGATGAAGTAATGGAAGAGGGCTTCGATGCTCTGCTGAGAGAAAAGAATCATGTGAAAATCCTTGTAAAGGCGGAATAGTTGCAGCTGCAATTCCACAAAAAGAGAACCGTAGATCAGCGCTAGCTAGCTGATCTACGGTTCTCTTATCTATATTAATCACCAATTGGGAACCAACCCGGTGTATGGACGATGGCTTGCCATAGCGGTGTTGGTACAACCAGTGCTTCTTGGTCTTTCTTGCTGATCGTCGTTCTGATCTCTGCTTCGCGCCCCTCAGCAACCTTCTCTACCCAGTCCGGTTCGGCAATTAATTCACGACCGATTGCGACGAGAGGAATCCCAGTGCTTAATGCTCTAATGGCATCGTCAGGAGTGTTAATAGAACCTACGCCCATAACGGGAACACGACTGCCTACACGCTCTTGAATCCATTCGAGTCGAGTCTTGCTCTCATCCGCACCACGACGTGGAGTGGAATCGAATTCCTGTAAGGAAACGTGAAGATAATCCAATTGTTTGTCAGCGAGCGCATCAATTAGTCTGAATGTCTCCTCCATGGTAATTCCTGGTGTCTCCGGCTCTTCCGGCGAGAAGCGGTAGCCCACGAGGAACGGTTCCTTGGCATGCTCAGCAACGATTCGCTTCACTTCATCCACAACAGCCAGCGGGAAGGCCAGTCGCTTCTCCAAGCTTCCGCCCCAGCGATCGTCCCGTGTGTTCGAATGTGGCGAGAAAAATTGCTGCAGAAGATAGCCGTTGGCGCCATGAATTTCAACACCGTCGAAGCCCGCCTCAATAGCTCTTCTTGTCGTCTGACCGAAATCACGGATAATCGATTCGATCTCTTCATCCGTCAGAGCTCTAGGAACCACTCTGCTGCTCCCCCTGCCTTGCTCGGATTTAACAGCACTCGCGCTTACTACATCACCACTCGGAACGAGCTCCGGTGGACATTCTCTGCCGCCATGGAAAATCTGCAGAACCGCTTTGGAGCCTTTCTCCTTAATCGTGCTCGCCAGACGACGCAGACCTGGGATCATGTCGTCCGTGTCTCCAGCGAACTCGCCTGGGAATCCTTTACCGTTGCGTGTAACATAGATGCATGCTGTCAGAACGAGACCGACTCCACCCGAGCGGCGGGCATAATAGTCAAGCTCAGTATCGGATACTGTCCCATCTTCGTTGGATGACATATTCGTCATGGGTGCCATTACGATACGGTTCTTAAGCTCAACACCGCTCTTCAATGAGAAAGTGTTAAACAGAGGTTGATAATTGGGATTCATCTGATTGATCGCTCCTATTTCCTTCAAGCTTAGATTGCTCTTTTGCTTCTTTCAACTGCTGTGTAAGCTCCATGAACCAAGGCTCATCCCACGTTGATAAGGCAAGGTCAATTAAACTCTGTATTTGTTCAATATTTTGCGGGGAAACCTCAGGAAGCTTTCTAATCCAATGCTCGCGTACAGCAGTCATTTTTCCTACGGCATCTTCATTATCCGACTTTACGACCTGAATTCTAACGATACCTTCCAATGTATCTATCGTTTCTATAAAGCCTTGAATTAATTCTCCGTTATTCGTTTTCCCCTGTACCCAGTCGCTTGTTTCAAATTTCATTTCCCCACCACCTATTTATTAATAACTGTAATCGAACTTGTTACTGTAATCATAATACATACAGTTTATACTGTCAAGTCGGAGACTCCAAGCAGTTGTTCCCCGCTGCAACTTAACTGTAACTATTTCTATTACTGTAATGATATTATACACAGTTCACTGTTGTCAAGTTCAATGAATGAGTCCAAAAAAAATAGCCCCCAGCATTAATCGCGGGGACTATCTATTCTCATAATATCCATGAACGGCACCTTCACAACTTCTGCCTCATGCTCTACGTGCACAAGCCTTGTTCGAGAGTCCATCTTCGTGATTCTGCCACGCACCCGCTCTTCCCAGTTCCAGACGGTCAGCAGCAGCTCCGAGCCTTCCTGATACGCTTCTACCAGCCTCTCTCCCATTTCTTCCATTTGAAACTCGTCCCTCGTAGGCCTTTTCGGTCCTTTTGCCAATCCTTCCACCCCCTTGCCCTATTTGCTTATCCTGCCCTTACCTTTGCTAGACTTGACCGTACATCGAACGACACAACTCGTGTAAGTGTACTATATGCTGCTTACACACGTAAAGGTTTTCTAGCTGGGAACAATCTATCGATAAAGAAAGCCAGGCACACAACAGTGCACCTGGCTTATTCCGTTAATTATTCGAACTTATACGTATAGAACCGTTCCGTTCCGAACCGTTCTTCAATCTGCTTGTCGTCCAGCTTGACTCCACCAAGCATCTGATCGAGCTGGAATTGCGATTTATGAGCTGCAATCGTCGCCATCTTTTGCTGAAGATACGGAATGATGGGTACACGTACATCTGGCATGCCTAGATCCTCGACTGTGTTTTTGGCGAAAGCCATTGCGAGCACGACAGGACGGCGTTCTTGCGGCAGATGCTTGATCGTCCGAGTAACAGCAGCCCCCGTAGCATCATGATCTGGATGGACGCCATACCCTGGATAGAAGGTGAACACAAGCGTTGGCTCCAGCTCTTCAATTAAGGCAAGGATCACACTGTCCAGCTTGTCCTGATCCTCGAACTCAATCGTTTTATCGTGAAAGCCCAGCAGCCGTAAATCCTGCAAACCAATAGCTTGGCAAGAGGCTTCCAGCTCCTTCTTGCGAATGGCGGGGAGAGTGATTCTCGTAGCAAAAGGCGGGACTCCCATATTTCTGCCCATCTCACCAAGGGTCAAGCATGCGTAGGTGACCTGAGCCCCTTCGCTTATATATTTGGCCAAAGTACCGGACAAGCCGAAAGCTTCATCATCCGGATGCGGCAATACAACTAGTATACGTTGCTTCATCTATAATCACCTCTCGTGTCTTTTCTTAGAAAGGCGTCCGGCTTAACTGCAATGCCACTACGAGCTTGCCTTGAGCATCATGGCCCGCCATTATCAGTCTTTCCGAATCGCTCTCTTCCCAGTGGGTTAGACCTTCTGAATAGATCCAGCCGTTCGTCGCCTTCAATCCAACACGATAGGGACCTTGTCCAGAGATCGTTCCTGTCGAATATTGAATAACTGCGTTCGTAATGAACGTTGCTGCCGGATGCTTGGTACTATCATGATGAGCGGCATAGGCACCTGTCGTCATTTCAAGATGGATATAGAGATCCTCGCCTACAAGGCTGTTAATTCGATACTGAACCTGTGATTGATCGATGATTCGCATGTTTACCTCCGTCTATGACCATATGAAATCATTCATCTATGCAGCAACACGTGCACATAACTCTATCATACGCCCAATTAAGATAAAAATATATCCGCACTTTTTCGCACGATTATTAGGAATTGTTCGTTACTAGCTCTACAAGCGTACGTACCATAACACCGGTTGCGCCCTTCGGCTCCCAGCCGCGGCTTCTATCAAGGAATGCCGTTCCAGCAATGTCCAGATGGATCCAAGGCAGCTCCTCGGCAAAAGCCCCAACGAATAAGCCACCAGTAATCGTACCGGCATAACGGCCGCCAGAGTTTTTCAGATCAGCCGCATCGCTTCGAAGCATTTTTTTATACTCCGGATACGCCGGGAAATGCCATACTCTCTCACCAGTACGCTCTGTCACTTCGTTAAGCTGTGCGAGCAAGCTGGAGTTGTTCGTTACAACGCCTGTCGCTTCTGTACCAAGAGCAGCAACCACAGCGCCTGTTAATGTCGCGACATCAACCAGCTTCGTAGCACCGCGGCGAATAGCAGTAGTTAAGCCATCGCCCAGTACAAGCCTGCCTTCTGCATCGGTATTTACGATCTCGACTGTCGTACCATTCATCATCTTGATGACATCCCCAGGCTTGAATGCGCGATCGGATGGCATATTCTCAGCAGTAGGAATAACGGCAATGACATTAACCGCTGGCTTCATCTCACCAATAATACGCATAGCTCCGAATACAGCTGCTGCTCCGCCCATATCAGAAATCATATTCTGCATTCCTTCCGCTCGCTTGAGAGAAATACCACCAGTATCGAATGTTACACCTTTGCCGATAATGCCCCATGTTTCCTCAACATCAGGCGCCCCTTTATAGTGAAGCACAATCATCCGGGGCAGATTCACGCTGCCTTGACCCACACTGAGCAGTCCGCCCATGCCTTGTTCAGCAGCTCCCCATTCATCGATAACCTCGATATCAAGATCATACTCACGCGCCAGATCCTCAGCCTGAGTAGCCAGCGCTTCCGGAATAAGCTTATTGCCTGGCTGGTTCGTCAAGTCACGAGCAGCAATAACGCCTTGGGCGAATAAGTTGCCGCGTGTAATCCCTTTATTCCAAGCCTCTGAAGCTGCTTCTGAGCCAGAAGCTGCTACGAAAGATACATGTGTAAGTGCGTAACGCTGCTTCGGATTACGCAGCTCTGGGATACGGTCATAGACAGCCAGACGCAATCCCTCTGTCAGTGCCTGTGCTGCTTGCTCCGCGCTGTACGCAGTCGTTTCCGCTATGATAGCTTCAGGCAGCCTGATTTGAGCCGTAAGCGCCTTAATGCTCTTCAATGCTGAAGCTGCTGCCGCTGCCGCATATCGCAAGCTGTTAATACCGCCTTCTTCGTCATAACCAACGAATATGACATGCCCTGCGGAATGGAGGCCTAATGTTGCTATAACCTCTGTCTGCTCCGGCTCAGCTGTGAATAACCCTTTGGCAGATAAGCCTCTTACCGCTTCATCAATTTGTGGATGAATCCACTCTGCTGATAGCTCCTCTTTAAGCTCCTTCGCACTAATCAACCTTACAATAGCATCTGCAGAGCCTGCTGCTGAAGCAGCCTCATATGTGAAATGTACACTCATCTTTATCCAATTCCTCTCTTCCTCACAACAACAAATAAATCGGGGTTAATACCCCGATTTTAATCTTTTATTCAACTAATGGCAAATAGATCACGAAAGACGTACCTATTCCGTCCACACTATCCACTTGGATTGATCCTCCATGATTGCGGATAATCCGGTAGCTGACCGACAATCCAAGGCCTGTGCCAGCCTCCTTGGTCGTGAAGAACGGATCGAATAATCTTGCAAGGGTACCCTTATCCATTCCTTTGCCATTATCTTTAATCGTAATTTCTGCATACTGACCGTCAGAGCGCATAATCAGATCAATTCGTCCGCTGCGTTCACCCTGCAGCTCTTCAATAGCATCCAGTGAGTTTTTCACTATATTCAATATGACCTGCTTAATCTGCTTCACATCTATCGACACCATTAACTTTGAATCATTATCGTAAGATTCCATCTGAATCTGACAATTCCTCATTAAAGCTTCACTCTCTGTGAATAGAACAACCTCTTGAATGAGCCGATGAATAGACACTGACTTCTTCATTGGAGCGGAAGGCTTGGACGAATTCAGAAATTCATAAATAATGTCATTGGCTCGATCAATCTCAGCCAGAATAATCCGTGCGTATTCTTCCTTGCCAAGCTGCAGCAAATAGGGACGAAGCAGCTGAATGAATCCACGAATAGAGGTCAGCGGATTACGTATTTCATGTGCAATCGCCGCTGCAATTCGGCCTAGCATTGCTAGCTTGTCATTTTGCAGAGCCGTCTGTTCAATCTGCTTGTACTCCGATACATCCTTGACACTAATGAGAAAATCGCCATCAAGCTCATCGCCATATGTAACCGTGACCAGCAGATGCTTGCCATCTTTATCCTGAAATTCATAATAACCGCTGCGTCTTAAGAATAATTCCTTGTATAGCCTTAGAACAACTCGCTTCGTTACAGGACTAAGCTGCCGATGAAGCAAAATTTCCTTTAGACTGCACCCGACTAACGTCTTACGAGGTATATCAAGCAGCTTCGCCATTTTGACATTAATGAAAGATAAAATACCGTCACTATCAAACAATGCTATGCCGCTGTCCATATGCTGCAGAACATTTTCATATTTGTTTTTAACCATTTCGAAGGATCGATTCGAGCGAAACAGCATCTCGCGCATTTCTGTAAACTTCTGTTCTGTTGTTTTGTCTGACACGGTTTGGAACCGATAGGAAACCATTACCTCAATCAAAAAAATAAAAGAACGGTTATACAGCTTAATAACATCCTCAGATTCGACATTGGCCACCAAGGTGTGCATGCATTCCTCATGGATTACGATCAGTTCTTCAGGGTGAATGCCATTTAACTCTTCTCCGAGCTCCGATGCTTTGAATAGGGATATTTCCTTACCACTGCGAATATATTCGGCAAGCACCGGGAAATAGCGCTTTCGAATGGCTTGCATGATTAACCCCCCCGGCAGCAACTATGGACATTGACATGATTTAACTTAATCATAGGAGTTATTGGCAATACCTGTCAATCGGAGACTTTGTCGAAGCATGCTAGGTTTTCAGGAGAGAACGAGACTAATGACCTAGCCTCATCTCAACAGCAATAATGCGCCATATACAGCAAAAAGGTCCAATCGTCGCCTATTATCTTCTTTTTCAAGAATCCAATAGGGCTTAACGTCCGCCCTTATCCTACTTCTATTCATTACTTTAGTCGTTGTTATTACGGTTATTTTTAATTTCGTTTTGTTTATTATTGTCATTATTGTTTTTATCTTTGTCATTATTTTTCTGCTTATCATTATTTTTTTCTTTATCTTCCTCCTCATCTTTCTGTGTTGCTTTTTGATTATTATTGTTTTTGTTGCTTTCTTTATTGCTGGAATTCCAATTGGTATTCTTCTTATCCTTGTTCTTGTCGTCGTCGTCGTCTTCGTCATCCTCATCATCGTCGTCGCGGTCGTGGTTGTTGTCTTTATCCTTGTTCCATATGTGGTTTTTATCCTTCCAATAACCCTCATACCTGCCAGGCTCATTAGTCTGCTTAGGCTTATTAGAGCTTTTCGGATTAGCGGCATCCTTCTTACCCAGGCCCGGAGTCGGCTGAGGCTTGATTACAGCTGCAGGCTTCTCGTTCGGTGTCGCTTGTGCAGGAGGCTTCACTGCTGCTTCTTTGACTGGCTTTGCCGTTGCATTCGCAGCCTTCTTCTCATTCTTTTCCTTCTGCACCAATTCCTTCAGCTTCTCCTTGCTGGAGTTCTCCGACTTCTCAACAATCGTCTGCACGCCGCCGATCGATTGTGTCACCTTGTCTATGGATTGCTCGCGAAGGTTATCCAGCTCAATATCATATCCTTCATCCTTCGCTATTAAATACACCGCCATCTTACCGGAAGATACACCACTAGCTGATGCCGCTTCCCTCAGCTCTGTTGGAATAGATAGAGTCGTAACATTAGCGGTCAGCTCCGTCGTTAACTGCTTAAGCGTCAATTGGATAGCCTGATCTATTTGATCCGATATTACTGCTTCGAAGTCTGAGGAAATCTGCTCATTAAGCAGCAAGCTGGTAATGACAATATCTTTGTCCGGTTCATCAAGGTAATGGGAATCCGCGAGATTCTTCATTAGCGCTGCCGTCACCTTTTCCAATGATTGACCTTCGTAATCCAGTCCCGCAATAATCGCCTCACCATCCTCGTTCAGCGCCTGCAGCTCCCTAACGAGCTTGTTCTGGTCGACACCTATCTCGATGCTTGGATTAATATCCATGCTAACGTATGCGACTACTGGATGGTCCTTGCTCTGTACTAGCATGAAGATAGGCAATATGAACAGGAGAATCGCCGCTGCCGCACCCGCATACCAGAGCTTAGGCCTGCTTCTCTCTGTGAGGACGGAATCGAACCGAATCTCTTCCCCAACCTGCATATTCCCTTTAAGCGGGACCTTTACGAATCCGCCGTCCGCAGTCATGACTACAGCTTCTTTTTTTCCAACTTGCATAACGACTCCACGATTCATAATCCCGCCTCCTTACCTTCTTCACTTAGCTGTGGGGTGATGTTCAAATAATCAAGTAAAAACGGATATGTACCATTCAAAATAATAGATACCGCAATAATGTATTTTCGATTGCGCTCAACCGTCTTGCGTGACACTTCGCATCTTTCAGTCAGCTCTTTGACCGGCAGCTTGCCGCTCATTCGCAGCTGCTCGAACAGCTTAACATCATTTGCCAGTGTCTCGGCCATCCCAAGCAGCATCCTTCTTGAGTCTGCATGCTTAGGAGAGTTATCCGCCAACTCGTTGAACGATATGCCGAACTGCTCTAATTCTTTGCTGTATTCCCCAATCTCCAATCGCCTATCTTCCGCAGCTCTTTCCTTGTCATAAGCCAGAAGCGCCTGCTTCGTTTCGATTGGATTGTAGACCTGTTCTTCTTCGTCCTGCAAGTCATATGCGCTGTAAGGAACAGACTGCGTATGCCGCTGTTCTTTGCGTACATAATCAATGAGACGTCTTCGTATAACCGTTTCAGCGAAGCCTAGAAAAGACCTGCCGGATTCGGAGGAAAATTGGTTAATCGCTTCGTTAAATGCCATCAGTGCAATACTGAATTCATCATCTCTGGAAGGATCTATATATCGTTTGGAAAACCTGCTAGTCACCTTCGTGATATAGGGCTTGTAATCTGAAATAAACTTCTCCCGCAGCAGCTCGTCGCCGTGCATAATCCGTTCTACGATTTGTTCGGGAGCTAATGTCTGTTCATTCTTGGCAGCTTTGGCCGAAGTCGTCTTCCGCAAAAACCGTTTGAACAATAAGAGTAACAACTGCTCCACCTCTCTATGTATATGTTTCGGTCGTCCTTATCTGCTTCAGGGGGTGTGATGCAATTATTCTGAGAAAAATGAAAAAGCCTCCAAATCGGAGGCTTAATTTTTAAATGTAAACTAAAAATTAGACAGAAGTTCTCCGTTGCTTGAGCTTAATACGTCTACCGCTTAAGATGGCAAGTCGCTTCTTCAGCTCATCCTGCCACATCGTATCCCCTATTTGATTCGCAAAGCTTAGCAGATCTAGTGAAATATCAATCTGGCTTAGGACAACCTCCATTGGATCTTCATTCTCGTGATTCACACAATTCTCAAACAAAGCCTTGCCTTCCTGCTCAACATACTCCTGAAAATCAACTTCAGCGGCGCCGTCTCCGTGTGCGTATTCTGCTAATATTTCATACTCATTCTCAACAAGATAATGAATCTCCACACGATGGCATACCGGACAGAACATAATAGGAACATTATGAATATGTGTTCGGAAATGCTTCAAAGTACCTTTCGTACCAATCATACTAGCTCCACAGCAAAAACTCATCGACGACTACCCCCTTCATTGCTTGCCAGCAGCCAGCAAACATGGTCCGTTTGAAATAACTTATTCGTCCTTAACCCCTACAATTCCTGCTTGACGAAGAGAAATGCACTCCTTATTCTTATCGCTCTTGTAGGTTAAAACAAACAAAGCCCGTACCGATAGTCGGCACGGGCTCTTGTTTTTCATTCAATTAAGCTTACTTCGCAACCAGATTTTGTTGACCTGGCTTCCAGTTCATTGGGCACAGACCACCGGATTGAAGTGCTTGCAATACGCGAAGCGTTTCGTCAACGCTGCGACCTACATCGTTATGGTTAACGACTTGGTATTTCACTTCGCCTTCTGGATCGATGATGTACAAGCCGCGAAGTGCAACGCCTTCTTCTTCGATCAGAACGCCGTAATCACGAGCAACGCTCTTCGTGATGTCAGCAGCAAGTGGGAAGCTCAATTGGCCAAGACCGTTATCATTAACCGGCGTGTTAATCCATGCGCGGTGGCTATGTTTACTGTCTACGCTAACGCCAAGAACTTCAGTGTTAAGCGCTTTGAAGGAATCAGCAGCCAAGCTGAGTGCTGTAATTTCAGTAGGGCATACGAATGTGAAATCTAGTGGATAGAAGAAGAATACCAGCCATTTGCCTTTGTAGTCGGACAGGGATGCTGTTCCAAAATCTTTACCATCACCAGTTGCTGTTTCCATTGTGAAATCTGGAGCCGGACGGCCTACCAAACGCTCTGCCATAATAAAAACCTCCTTGACCTATTCATCATATATTTTTTGTCACTTTATTTCTGTGACTCACTTGATAAATATTATCACTAGGCTGTAATAAAGTCAATATTATAATAGATATTTTTTTATAATTATTATAATTAAGCTTTCATAGCAGCAACGATCAGATCGCCCATTGCAGTTGTACCAATCGCTGTGCTCTTATCAACAGCAATATCGCTAGTACGGTTACCTGCATCAAGAACTTGCTTAACTGCATCTTCGATCGATTGAGCTGCTTCATGGTAACCGAATGTCAGACGGAACATAAGCGCCACAGACAAGATTGTAGCAATTGGGTTCGAGATGCCTTGTCCAGCAATGTCAGGTGCAGAGCCGTGTACCGGCTCGTACAAGCCGAAGCTTCCTTCACCAAGTGATGCAGATGACAGCATACCAATAGAGCCTGTCAGCATAGCCGCTTCATCACTTAGGATGTCTCCGAACATGTTCTCTGTTACGATTACGTCGAAGCTTGACGGACGACGAAGCAATTGCATAGCACAGTTGTCAACAAGTACATGCTCGAGCTCAACCTCTGGGTATTCAGGAGCAATCTTGTTAACTACTTCACGCCACAGACGGGATGTTTCGAGAACGTTGGCTTTATCAACAGACGCAAGGCGTTTGCTGCGTGTCATAGCAATCTCGAATGCTTGACGAACGATGCGCTCGATCTCTTGTACGTTATATACGCAAGTATCTACTGCTTCTACGCCTTGAGCGCCTTCACGACGGAATTTCTCACCGAAATAAATACCGCCTGTCAGCTCACGCACAACGATCAGATCTGTGCCTTCGAGCACTTCTGGCTTGAGCGTCGAAGCTTCTTTCAAGCAGTCAAATACAGTAGCCGGACGGATGTTGGAGAATAGGCCTAGCTCTTTGCGAATGCCGAGCAATCCTGTTTCTGGACGAAGCTCTTTGGAGTTGTTGTCCCACTTCGGCCCGCCAACTGCGCCAAGCAATACAGCGTCAGCACCTTTACAGAGATCAAGCGTTTCTTGCGGCAAAGGCGTACCTTTCTCGTCGATTGCGATACCACCGAACAAGCCGTGCTCCGTTTCGAATTGGTAGCCGAACAGTTCTTCTGTCTTCTTCAATACTTTAAGTGCTTCGCCTACTACCTCTGGACCGATACCGTCACCGGCGATTACCGCGATTTTTTTAACGTCTGCCATAATAATTTGTACACTCCCTTATTTGAGCTCATTTTAGCTATTCTCACACTATTATCATTTGTACCACATTTCAGCTTCTAAGACAAAGATATAAAATCTATCATCTTTATAGGAAATGCTTATAAATGATCATTTCCTTCTACCCTTTAAGCAGTTTCACATGATATTGCCGTGTTCTCGGTCCATCGAAGTCGCAGAAATAGATACCCTGCCATCTTCCGAGCAGCAGCTTGCCTCCGCTAATAATGATCGTCTGGCTTGTCCCAGTCGTTAATGCTTTTAAGTGGGACGATGTATTCCCCTCGGCATGACGGTACTTCGGATGCTCCCAAGGGTATACCTCATTCAGCCGCATCAGAATATCATGCTTCACATCAGGATCAGCATTCTCCTGGATGGTAATCCCTGCTGTCGTATGTGGACAATAGACAACGGCTAGCCCTTCCCCCACCCCTTCACGGGCAACGATGGCCGCCACTTGCCTTGTAATATCAACCATTTCATCTCTTCTGGACGTCCGCAGCGTTTCGGTGAACAACATGATCATTCCTCCTTACAATCAATAAAAAAAGCCCAGAAGGGCTTGTTCGCAGCTCGTGCGGAGCACAAAGAGAAACGGCTAACCCTTCACTCATCTCTGCAGTTGCATTGCTCCTGTGGCGAACAATCCCTAATGGACTTTTAAGTAAGTTAAATCAAGCTCATTTTGTCGCGGCGTCCCGGTGTTTTGCGCTTCTCAATCAACCGATTAAGTGCATCAATATATGCGCGAGCGCTCGCTTCAAGAATATCCGTGCTCAGGCCGCGGCCTTGTGCGGACACCTCATTTTGCTTCAGCACAACATGCACTTCACCAAGCGCGTCTTTCCCCTGCGATACAGACTTGATTGAATAATCCTCAAGCTCTACCGCTTCTTCCGTCACTTTATCAATCGCATTGTAGATCGCATCAACGGAACCGTTGCCGACAGCGGTCTCTTCACGAACGTCACCCTCTGTTAAGCGAATACGTACGGTTGCGTTAGGCGTTGACTGATTGCCATAGTTCACTTGAATTGTCTCAAGTGTGAATACTTCTGGCGTATCGATCAGCGTATCGATCAGCATAGCGCGGATATCCTCGTCTGTTACTGTCTTCTTGCGGTCAGCTAAGTCTTTGAACTTAGCGAACGCAGCATTAACAGACTCCTCTTCCAGCTCATAGCCCAGATCGATAAGCTTCTCACGGAACGCATGACGTCCAGAGTGCTTGCCAAGCACCAGCAGAGATTCCTTCAAGCCGATCGTATCCGGAGAAATAATCTCATACGTCGTTTTCTCCTTCAGCATACCGTCTTGATGAATGCCGGATTCATGTGCGAACGCATTCGCACCGACAATCGCCTTGTTGCCTGGCACGACCATACCAGTCAGTTTGCTGACCAGACGGCTTGTTTTGGCAATTTCCTTCAAGTTGAGCGTCGTCTTCGCACCGAAGAAGTCCGCACGTGTCTCAAGGGCAAGAGCGATCTCTTCAAGAGCTGTATTACCAGCGCGTTCGCCAATTCCGTTAATCGTGCCTTCAATCTGATCAGCACCATTGAGAATTGCGGCCAGCGCGTTAGCAGTTGCCATACCAAGATCGTTATGGCAGTGCGCGCTTAGCTGAATCGTCTCGATATTCGGTACGTTTTCTTTGAGTGTCTTGAAAATGTTCCCGAACTCCTGCGGATACAGATAACCGACTGTATCTGGAATATTAACGACCGTTGCTCCAGCACGAATCGCCATATCCGTTACTTGGCACAAGAAATCAAGCTCTGTACGTCCAGCATCCTCTGGGGAGAACTCGACCTTGTCGAAATACTGCTTCGCATAACGAATCGAGCGTTCTGCTGTCTCTAGAACCTGATCCTTCTCCATCCGAAGCTTATGCTTGCGGTGAATCGGACTTGTTGCTAGAAATAAATGAATGCACGGATCCTGTGCTCCTTGCAGAGCTTCACGAACAGCATCAATATCCTGCTCACGAGAGCGGGACAGGCCGATAACTGTAGCGTTCTTAACGGCACGAGCAACTGCGTTAACCGCTGCCAGATCGCCTGGTGATGCCGCAGGGAAGCCGGCCTCCATGCGATCGACTCCAAGCTTCTCGAGCTGGAGCGCGATTTCCACCTTTTCCTTTGTGTTTAAGTTAACGCCAGGAGATTGCTCCCCATCACGCAATGTTGTGTCGAAAATATAAATTTTCCGCATTTATGCCTTACACCTCCGGGAACAAAATGATCCCGGGACTCGCGAAGAAGCATGAGGATATCGTCTCATATCTACATACTCCTTCTACGAACCGGGATATCGTTCATCTACAGTCTATTTCGTTACATCGCCATTATGTCCAATTGAACAATAATTCCAGCGACTACCTTATTTTTTGATCCAGTGCATCAATTCGCGAAGTTGTTTTCCCGTTTGCTCGATTGGGTGAGCTGCTTCGTTACGGCGAGTAGCTGTAAGCATAGCACGGTTGGATTGGTTCTCCAAGATGAAGTCGCGAGCGAAACGGCCGGATTGGATATCTTCCAGAACGCGTTTCATTTCTTTTTTCGTTTCTTCTGTAACGATACGTGGACCAGTTACATAGTCGCCGTATTCAGCTGTGTTGGAGATAGAATCGCGCATCGAGGAGATGCCGCCTTCATACATCATGTCAACGATCAGCTTAAGCTCGTGCAAGCACTCGAAGTATGCCATTTCTGGAGCATAACCAGCTTCAACAAGCGTTTCGAAACCAGCTTTAACAAGTGCAGAAGCACCGCCGCATAGTACAGCTTGCTCACCGAACAAATCTGTTTCTGTTTCTTCTTTGAAGGAAGTTTCGATAACTCCAGCACGCGTACAGCCGATACCTTTTGCATAAGCAAGACCAATTGCTTTTGCATTGCCAGTTGCATCTTGCTCGATTGCGATCAAGCCTGGTACGCCAAAGCCTTCTTGGTACGTACGGCGAACCATGTGACCAGGAGATTTAGGAGCAACCAAGAATACGTCTGTATCTTTGTTAGGTACGATTTGGCCGTAGTGAATGTTGAAGCCGTGAGAGAACATTAGAGCCGCGCCTTTTTTGAGGTTTGGTTCGATTTCTTCGTTATATACTTTCGCTTGTGTTTCGTCAGGAAGAAGGATTTGAACAACGTCAGCAATTTTAGTAGCTTCAGCAACTGTCAGAACTTCAAAGCCGTCTTTCTTAGCTACGTCTGCAGATTTACCTGGACGAAGTCCGATTACTACTTTCAGACCGCTGTCACGAAGGTTTTGCGCTTGCGCGTGACCTTGGCTGCCGTAACCGATTACTGCGATTGTTTTACCTTGAAGTAAGTTCTGATCTGCGTCTTTTTCATAGTACATTGTAACTGCCATTTTAATAATTGCCTCCTTTGATTTAACCCTTTTGAACGGGTGTTTAAGTAGAGAATAGCTGCAAATACGCTTCTCCCCTTAAACTCCCGCTCAAAGCGGGATCTTAAAAATGTAAATGAATGATTGGCTAACGACTACTTGTTGCCCCGAGTTAGAGCAGTAACACCTGTTCTTGATAGTTCACGAATACCGTAAGGCTTAAGCAGCTCTACCATAGCGTCGATTTTTTCCGTATCTCCAACAACTTGTACCATAAGAGAATGAGTGCCAATATCGACCACCGCTGCGCGGAAAGTCTCGACAACTCCGAGAATTTCCGGGCGCGATGATGGCTCTGCGCTTACTTTAATAAGCGCAAGCTCACGTGCTACCATTGGATTCGAGCTGAGATCAATAACTTTGATAACATCAATCAGCTTGTACAGCTGTTTAGTAACCTGCTCGAGCGTATGATCATCGCCACTAGTGACGATAACCATACGGGACAAGCCCTGCTCTTCGCTGGTACCTACTGTAATACTCTCGATATTAAAGCCGCGGCGTCCGAACAAGCCAGATACGCGTTGTAGAACGCCGGGCTGATCGTTAACGATTACTGCGATCGTGTGTTTTTTCATTCCGCATCCCCCATGATCATTTCGTCGATCGTACTTCCTTGCGCTACCATCGGGTACACGTTCTCCCCTTTGCGAACAACGAATTCAACGACCGCAGGACCCGGATGGCGAAGCGCTTCTTCCCAAGCAGCTGCAGCTTCCTCTTTATTGGAAGCACGGAACCCTTTTACCCCATAAGCTTCTGCAAGCTTAACGAAGTCGGGACTGCCGGCAAGATCAATGTGGCTGAAACGGTTATCATAGATAAGCTCCTGCCATTGACGAACCATACCAAGTACTTGGTTATTAATGATAGCAACCTTAACTGGTATGTTGTTAATTGCACAAATCGCAAGCTCCTGCGCGCACATCTGCATGCCGCCATCACCATTGATCGATACGACAACCCGATCCGGGTTAGCCATCTGTGCACCAATCGCTGAAGGGAAACCGAAGCCCATCGTACCAAGGCCGCCGGATGTTACCCATGAGCGTGGTTTGTTGAATTTGTAATACTGAGCAGCCCACATCTGGTGCTGGCCTACGTCAGTCGTAACGATAGCATCACCGTTCGTCGTTTCGTGAATCATCTCAATAACCCACTGCGGCTTGAGCTCAACGTCCGAATCCTGGTAGCTGAACGGATATTTTGCCTTGGACTCTTGAAGCTGCTGGCGCCATTCATCCGCTTTATCCGCACGCTTCGCTTGTTGATTCACAAGCTGGAGAACGGTCTTCACATCGCCAACAATCGGAATGTCTGTCGGAACGTTCTTGCCGATTTCCGCAGGGTCGATATCGATATGAACGATCTTCGCATGCGGTGCGAATCCAGCAAGCTTGCCTGTTACCCGGTCATCGAAGCGTGCTCCGATGTTAATGAGCAGATCCGCGCTTTGAATCGATTTGTTCGCTGTGTAAGTGCCGTGCATACCTGGCATTCCCAGCCACAGATCATTGCCGCTTGGGTAAGCTCCCAGTCCGAGCAATGTCGTCGTGATTGGAATTTCTGTCTTCGTTACAAATTCGAGCAGCTCTTCATGTCCGCCCGAGTATACAACCCCGCCGCCTGCAAGAATGAGCGGACGTGAGGATTGCTCAATGGCTTTAATCAGGCGATCTACTTGCAGCTTATTAGGCGATACAGTAGGATTGTAGCCGCGAATGCTAACTTCTGTCACCGGCTTGAACAATGTTTTGTTCGCTGAAATATCTTTCGGTATATCAATCAATACTGGACCTTTGCGTCCGGTATTTGCAATATGGAACGCTTCGTGAATAATTCTTGGCAGATCCTCTACATCGCGAACCAAGTAGCTATGCTTCGTGATTGGCATCGTAATGCCTGTGATGTCCGCTTCTTGGAAAGCGTCACTGCCGATCAAGCTGGAAATAACGTTACCTGTGATAACAACTAAAGGTACGGAATCCATATACGCTGTGGCGATACCCGTTACAAGATTAGTCGCGCCCGGTCCGGATGTAGCGATACATACGCCGACTTTGCCGCTTGCACGCGCATAGCCATCAGCTGCGTGAATCGCTCCCTGTTCGTGACGAGTAAGAACATGATTGAAATCGGAGAACCCGTGCATCGCGTCGTAAATGTACAACACCGCACCGCCAGGATAGCCAAATACGCATTCCACACCTTCTAACACCAAACTACGAAGTAAAATTTCGGAACCTGTAATTACTTCAGGCTTCCTCAGCTTTTCCATTAACTCTTCTTTTGACTTCAGTGTTGCACCTTGCGTGACCATCAGTCATCCTCCTCTCGAAAACAACAAAAAAACCTTCCGCCCCTCTTACTCCGAACTAAATCGAAGCGTCGAGGGACGAAAGGTTATTAATCTTCCGTGGTACCACCCAAATTCGTTATACATTTTGCAATGTATAACCTCCACAGGTAAGAACGTGTGCGCACAGAGCGTCCATACCTTTGGCACTTTAACGCATGCCGTGCGATTCCCCCTAATGCGCAACTACCGTTGCTTTTCAGGGAAACAGCTCCGAGGTGAGCTCGTAAAAAGGGATTCTGGCGACGGTTGCAGCAAGTCCGTCTGCTCTCTGAACAAAAGAGCCCTTAACACTTCGTCCTCATCATTGCCGATTGCTTTATTAAATAAGACTTTCCTTATTATATGCCGCGATGTTCGGTTCGTCAAGAACAATAGTCATTTGTAAAAAAGCTGCGGCGCATTCACAGCCCTTCACTCATATACTAGCTTAGCCCGCAATCGGCAAACTCATTCAGTCAGGAATGATAATTAATGATTAGAGAGCGCAACGCCAGAATCGATGACGCAGAAATTTTCCGATTAATCCAGACCGAGCTTATTCCATTCTCGCATACTGTTCATTCTAGCGATCCTCAGACGATCCGTGATCTGCCGAAGCGATTCCGAAGAGGAATGACTTATGTTGCAGCACCTGGAAAATCGAGCACGCCATTCGGATTCGTCCATTTTGAGGCTATGCAAGCGGTATTGTATGTCGATATGCTTGTCATACATCCTCAGCATCGCAACCGCAATTGGGCAAAAAAATTAATGGGGAGCTGTGAAGCTTACGGTATCGCACATCAATGCTTAGCTGCAAGATTGTTCGTAGATGAATCAAATCCGAAGGCGCATAATCTTTATACAAGACTCGGGTATGCTACGATCCATTATTATCCTGAGCTTCGCTGCTATGAGATGGTTAAGCCGCTTACTCCACCGTATACTCCTTAATCCTATACTTACAGCCTTCTAGCTATTAGTAGTAATTTCCATAGTTATAGCCTTGATTAGGACCATATTGATTATAGCCGCTGTCGTATCCGCCGCCGTAACCACCGCCATAGCCGCCACCATAACCACCGCCATAACCTTTACCGCAGCCGCCGCCACATCCGCCGCCACAGCCACAGCCACCAAAACCACCACCGAAGCCAAGTGTACCTATAGCAAGAAGATCAAATAATACAAGCGGCAGTATCGCTTTTGTCTGAACTTTTTTACCTTTATTTTTCTTGAGAGGTTCCAAGACTAGCTTGTTTTGACGTATTTGAACGAGCTTGCCTGTTACTACAGAGCCGTCTTTGCGTACCGCATACACGGACTTGCCAACTAGCTTCCGCACTTGCTCATTAGAAACTTTACTCATGATAAAATCCCTCCTTTCCCTTTGTCCTATAGAATATTCGAGAGAGAGAGATTATGTCTGTTTGTTTGTCCTTTGTGACGCGAATTGTACGTTAGCAAGGGGTATTGAACATACTCCCTGATTGTTACTATAATAGAATATATTGATTTTCAGGAGATTATCAGGAGTGAAGCACACCCTGACTGCAGCGAGCTATGCTCGTAGGCAGTCGGGGTGTTTTTTATTTTCTGGCTGAAGGGTTGGAGGTGGTTGTAGCAAGAAGCTTTGAATGCTAGACAGGTAAGCTATCAATAGATTTGCTATCGTTTTGTTGATGCGCCAGGGCTTGATTATCGTTCTAATAACACAATTAACATTTTTGGAGGTGACTAGATGCAACATCCTTTAGATAGGTTTGTGGACAATTTTGAACGTGAAGCTGCCATAAGCGGGAGTTATCGTAATAAGCTCGGAAAGATTGAACTGATCTTTTTGGAACGAGTATGGGGACCTGCATTCGAACACAGCTATGATGGTCTCCAAGCAGAACACCCCTTTCGTGATTATAAAGGGGGACAGCGATTTGCTGATTTCGTATATGTGAGGAATGGCGTGCGGTTAGTAATTGAGATTGATGGATTCACTACACATGCTAGGGATATTACACCTGGAGATTTCAATGACCATCTGTCGAGACAGAATGATCTGATTCTCTCGGGCTGGTTAGTGCTACGATTCTCAGCTTGGCAAGTCGAGCATCAACCTGAACGATGTCAGCGCCAGTTAATGCAAGCAATAGGTTACTGGTGGTCACGAGCCTACAGTACCGACAGCGGGAAACCAAATCAACTATGGGAAATTAAAAAGCAGTTAATTGTTCAAATGGCCATGCGCAGAGACGGTAAAATTAAACCCGATGAAGTCGCTCAGCACTTCGATATATCACCAAGAACTGCAATTAACTGGCTCCATAAATTGAGAGACGAAGGGATTCTCTGTTGTAATGCCGATGCCAAACGAGTCTCCTTTTACTCACTAACAAATTATGTGCGATGACCCGAGCCGCCCTTAAGTTAGCTAGCTCGTTAGCTCTAGTGACATCTTTTATTTCCTTAATGACTTTATTTCTTTCGTTTCGGCTCATTTAGCCTTATGTAGCATGAAAACCGCCCACTACTGCTTTTTATTCCTAGTACGGTAATCATGTTCTGCTCTTACTGTTATTTCTTCCTTATCGCATCAGTTGGTAGGAAGGCGTACTGCAATAGAGCAATAATTGATTTAGTTAAAGAACTTTTTGCATTAGTGGACGGATAGCGTAACGTTTGAGGGGGGAGCAGATTGAGAACTGTCCGGCTGAGGTGGATGATTCCGAAGACATAATGGTTGGCAACTCACGTTTGAGTTCGCGCAGCAGCTAGATGTGATTCTAATTTGCTCTTTGTCCAAAGCTTCTCTCTTCAAAATCTCTTTAAGTCATTTTTTTCTTTCCTTAATGACTTTATTTCTTTCGTTTGGGCTTCATTTAGCCTTTCGTAGCACGAAAACCACCCACTACTGCTTTTTATTCCTAGTACGGTAATCATGTTCTGCTCTTACTGTTATTTCTTCCTTATCGCATCAGTTGGTAGAAATCTGTACAGCAATAGAGCAATAATTGATTTAGTTAAAGAACTTTTTGCATTAGCGGACGGATAGCGTAACGTTTGAGGGGGAGTTGCTGGGAACGGTCGGGCAGAGGTCGATGATTCGAAGGCATTGTGGTTGACGACTCACATGGTCGTTAGTGGAGCGTCACACAAGCAACAGTCAGCTTGCTTCAAGTTCAGTTCAAGTTCAATTCAAATCCAGTCCAAGTTCAGTTCAGTCCAACCCAGCACAGCGCATCCAATCCTGTCCACTGTCCATCCCAGTAAAAAGGAGATCCTTCCGCTGCAATACCCTTCCCATTGCTTCAGCAGCCCTGCAGCATGCTATCAGACTCTCGCAGTGACGCATTCACACAGTGACGCGATATCACTATTGAACTCGTCTGACAGCGTCACAGAGGCTCCCAGGCAGCCTGCAGACGCACCGGCTTCCGTCAACAGAATGCAAAAAGAGGCTGTCCCAAATGGGACAGCCTCTATCTATAAACGCATCGGAAAATTCCTAAGCGTTGATTTTTTCTTTTGCAACGCCTGCAAGGGAGTTGAACGAGTTGATGTCGTTAACAGCCAGGTCAGCAAGCATTTTACGGTTAACTTCAACGCCTGCAAGTTTCAAGCCGTGCATGAATTTGTTGTAAGACAAACCATTCAAACGAGCTGCTGCATTGATACGAACGATCCACAGTCTGCGGAAGTCACGTTTTTTGTTGCGACGGTCACGGTAAGCGTACATAAGGGACTTACCAACTTGCTCCTTCGCTGTTTTAAACAGGCGATGCTTCGAACCAAAATAACCTTTTGCTAGCTTTAAAATTCTTTTCCGACGACGAGTACGGACAAATCCGCCTTTAACTCTTGCCATTAGTGGAAACCTCCTGTAGGTTGTATTTGCTTAATTATAATTGTCGAACGATTATTTCAAGTTTCCAAGACCTTGTTGCAGACGGCGAACATCGCCAGCTGCCATAAGTGGTTGGCCAGCCAGAACGCGTTTTTGGCGTCCGGACTTGTGTGAAAGCAAGTGGTTACGGTAAGCTTTGTAACGTTTTACTTTACCAGTACCAGTAATTTTGAAACGGTCTTTCAGACTGCTGTGCGTTTTCATCTTAGGCATGTCAATTATCCTCCCTTAAATTAAGTGTTACTCTTCGGTGCCAAAATCATAATCATGCTCCGGCCTTCCAGCTTAGGAGCGCGTTCTACGCTGCATATTTCGGCAACCTCTTGTGCAAGGCGATCCAGAATCTTTTGTCCGATTGACGCATGTGCGATCTCACGGCCGCGGAAACGGACGGAAGCCTTAACTTTGTCACCCTCATTCAGAAACTTCACCACGTTGCGGAATTTCGTCTGGTAGTCATGCTCGTCAATGTTAGCACGGAACCATACTTCCTTGAGGTCAACAATCTTCTGGTTTTTGCGGGCTTCTTTTTCTTTCTTTTGTTGCTCATAGCGGAACTTGCCGTAATCCATAATCCGGCATACCGGCGGCTTAGCCGTCGGAGCGACGTTAACCAGATCCAGATTCAAGTCTATAGCTAGCTGCAGTGCATCACGAATCGACTTAATGCCGATTTGCTCGCCTTCCGCACCAACCAGGCGTACTTCTCTGGCCCGGATTTCATCGTTAATTTGATGTTCTCTGCTAATAACGTGCCACCTCCAAATTTGGATACTTTCATAAAATAAGGGATGCAGGTTCATTAGAACCCGCATCCCATAATCGTCCTGTCATGCTGCTCGCAGAATCTTCCGAGGAAGATCTCTCGATAGCCTAATCGATTATCGCGAACCAGTCAGCCCAGGCCGAAAGGTGAGAAGCGGGTGCTTCTGCTTGTGCGTTTAAATTGTATTCCCTAAACACTACCGACTTACTATATCATAATTAAAAACGCATTGTCAAACATAAATCACATATTATTGATGCGCTTGATTTACAGCTGCTTACCTTGTACCTCTTCAAGCCGAATCACACGTGTATGCTGCGTATGGCTCCAAGTTTTGTTGTTCTGAGTAAAGAATGCGTAGAAGGTTATCGGCAGCCAAGAAATTTGGAATACGACCATCGACAGCAGATGCGCGTACATTTTCTTCGACTTGATTCCTTCCAGAATCATTACGAGTGGGAACATAATGACTGTTGCTGCCATTGCTACGACGGGAATCCACCACGGGAGGAAGGAATAGATGGAGGTGAATGCATTATCTCCAGGCATTATTGAATCTCCCCAAATAATGAGCGTTCCCACAAAAGCAAGAAGCGTGTTGTATGCTGACATAGAGTACAGCGCAGCATCGAACTTAATGATATTGCGTTCTTTAATGCTGGCCCATAGAAGTGGGAAGAAGAAATGCCGGGCTACAGTGAAATGCCCTTGCATCCAGCGCAAGCGCTGACGTGCAGACGCTCTGAAGCTTACAGGCTTCTCATCATACACCTTCGCATCATAATTCAGCACGGGGTACACATTGCGCTTCACACAGCGCATGGAGAATTCAAGATCCTCTACAAGGCTCGTAGCTCCCCAGCCCATTTCTTTCATCAGCTTAGAATCGAAGCACATGCCCGTACCGCCGAGAAAGTTACTCATCTTCAGGTTTTTACGGGATAGCTGCCATAGACGGTTGCAATACCAGTAGGTAATCCCATAAGAAGCTGTTACCCATGAATCCGTCGGATTCTTGGTATCCAGATAGCCTTGAATAACCTGATGCCCTTCACACAAATCATCATTCATCAAGCTTAGGAAGTCGGTGTTGACCAAGTTGTCGGCGTCGAACATCACGATCGCGTCATATTCACGCGGCATAGCCCACAGCTCTTGGAGCATCCATTCGATCGCGTACCCTTTGCCCCGAAGCTCCGGATTGTGACGCTCACAAGCGATTGCACCATTCTTTCTTACAACATCAGCGGTATTGTCTGTACAGTTGTCGCAGATCACGAATACATCGTACATTTCTTTCGGATAATCCATTTTTTTAAGATTGTTAACTAATTCGCCTACAACTTTTTCCTCGTTATGAGCGGCTACGAGGATGGCAAACGTTTTTTGCGGCTTAGAAGATTTACTCGAGCTTTTCTTAACAATTCCGAACAAAGCTAGACCGAACTGATAAATCCCTACAAATGCCAAAAACAATTGTAGGCCAATCATTACAGCATTAACCATTGATTGTACTGCCCCCTTGAGACCCCTTTTTAATTGCCCGTGTAGCTTGTCGTTCTTGACCGAGAACTGACAATCAGGCTCTTTATTCATCTCTCTCTTGTTTGTATGCGGCGCTTCTTCTCTGTGTAAGCGTCCTGCGACCTTTTTGATTCTCCACACAATTGGACTTTTTGTCAAAACCCCAATTAAGCTACATATTGCTTAATCTTGCCGGAAAAGCGCTTGCATCATGGATGAATGATTGTGTTACCTCCTTTTGCGGCTATTCACCCTTATTTTCATCCATTTGCTGAGTTTTTAGCACTTCCGTCCTTACTTACGATAAAAGCTCTGATAATGTTTCTTTATTTGCCCTTTGGCATTGTGTCGAAAGAGTGAACGAACCGGCTCCGATTGCTCCTTACAGCTCGCAAGCAGCTCCTCGAATATAGCATCCCATGATTGGTGCAAGCTATCCTCTCGGGACTTCGCTCCCATCCTGCCACGAAGGCTTGCATCCTTATATAAAAGCTTAAGTGCCGCCAGAAATGAATCTGTATCGCCGGATCTGCACTGCATACCCGTCACACCATGCTTAATCAGGTTCGTTACGCCTCCTGTATCTGCCCCTATGACAGGCGTTCCGCATGCCATCGCTTCCAGCACAACATTGCCAAAGGTTTCCGTAGCTGAAGGAAATAAGAATACATCCGATGCTGCATACCACTTCTGAAGCTCCGGCATCATGCTGTATCCCACGAACCGTGATGGTATATCTTCACGCCTGCATCTCTCCTTGAGCGAATGAGCAGCAGGCCCTTCCCCTGCGAATACCATTACCGCCTTCGGACATACCGATTTCTGGAATGCGGCAAAAGCCTCAATTGCAATATCGACATTTTTCTCTGGCGCCAATCTTCCGACATAAAGCGCTACAAAGCTATCTTGTTCTATATCATGCTGCAGCAGCCATTCCTCCCTATTCACATCCGGGTGAAAGGCTGACGTATCTATCCCTCTGCTCCATACAGCCAATCGATCAGCATCCCAGCCCTTCTCCTTCAAATCTTCGAATGTGGATCTGGACGGAACATAAATCTTCCTACAATCCTGGTGGAACCATTCCATGTATCTCCCTAACATCTTTGCCATCCATTGCAAATTGTAAAACGGCAAATATTGATCAAAATGGGTGTGATACGATGCAACGAGCGGAATATTGTATTTTTTCGCATAATGAATGCCACATAAACCGAGGTTAAAGGGAGTAGCAACATGAATTAAGGTTGGACGAAAGTGATGAAGCTCTTCGCGGATATAGCTTGGATTAGGTAAGGCGAATCGACATTCGGGGTACAAAAAAAGAGGGAGACTAGCGATGCGTTCTACTGTACTTACGGTTAGGCTTTCCTGCTGGGCGACCTTGCCCGCCGAATCCGGCGCGAGAATTAAGCATTCGATTCCTTTTCGCTTCAAATAATCTGTCCAGCGGCCAAGCGTCCTTGCAACACCGTTCACATCGGGCTCATAGGTATCGGTAAAAAGTGCTAACCTCATGCTTCACCATCCCCTTATCCATCATTCTGCCACCTAAGCTGGCTTCATTGTAAGGGAGCTGTGTTAGCCCGAAATCAACGCTAAAATAAAATTTCATTAATAATTGTTTCATTAAAGACAATGATCTTCGTATAAATTTTAAATTTATACTTTGTTATTTTTAAACAAAAATAGGTCATTATCGTTTATAATGTTTCAGACCCAGAGCAAAAGCTCTCGAAGTTCGAGGAGGATACGGATGAGACGAATGATTGGATGGCTGAGAACCCGCGAGCAGCAGATGATCATCTGGGCGAATCGGCGACGGGAGCATAAGAGGCTGCATCGGTGGCTTGGGAAATGGCTGAGCACAGTAACCCATATGGGGGGAGCTACATTCACGCTCACAAGCTCGCTGCTCTATGCCTTGCTGGCACCGACACCTTGGAACGCACTCGGTTGGCATTGCTTCACTGCCGTCATTATTAGCCATTTTCCAGTATTCATTGCGAAAAGAAAGCTCAAAAGGCTGCGGCCCTATCAAAAGCTTGAAGGGCTGAATACGGGAAGGAAGCCCCTTGTGGACTCCTCTTTCCCGTCAGGACATACGACAGCGATATTCGCTTGGCTCATTCCGATAGTCGCTGCTAGCGGCGTCTGGATCGGCATCGTTCTGCCAGTCGCCCTATTCATTGGTTTATCGGTTGCTTGGTCGAGAATGTACCTAGGCCTGCATTACCCTTCAGATGTCGCCGCAGGCGCGCTTGTTGGTACTCTAAGCGCCCTTGCGGTTGAATACAGCTGGGTTACCGTTTAATTGGAGTCGTCGCTGCTGTCGCTAAGATCACTCTGATCGGCAGCAGCGGCTTCAGCCGCTTCCTTGAGCGCCTTGTCACGCTTGCCGGAGCGGTACTCCCGAAGTGCCGTCTCCCCAATAACGGCTTCCAGCCGGTAGATCGGCTGGCCCTTCTCCATAAACTTCATCTCATACTCTGTGAACACCAGATCCTCACGAGGCTCGTCCTTGTGCAGATGAAGTGATATATTACGCAATTGCAGCTCCATCTCCGCAAAGCTGTTCAATGAGAATTCGAACAGGGACTGCGAGTCCGTCTTGAAATGAATTTCCCCATGCTCGTTCAGCAGCTGGGCGTACTTCGCGAGGAATCGCGGATGCGTCAGCCTGCGGCGGGCATGTTTGCTTTTTGGCCAAGGATCGCTGAAGTTCAAATGGATACGCTGAATTTCTCCAGGCTCGAACATCTCTTCAATATTCTCAATATTCGCACGCAGCAGCGCTAGATTCGGCGGCTGCTCTACATCACGCTCTTGCCAGATGGCACGCGCCTTGTCACTTGCACGGCGAATCAGCTCATCATACATATCTACGCCAATATAATTAATATCCGGATTACGGAAGCTCATGTTGCTGATGAAACGACCTTTACCCATGCCCAGCTCCACATAAATCGGATTGTCGTTACCGAAGAACGCCTGCCATTTTCCTTTGAGCGGTGCTGCGTCCAGAACGACAAGCTCCGGCTGCCCCTGTAAATTTTCAAGTATTCCTTTTCTACCTCGTAAACGCATTTGTAAATCCTCCTAATGTATAAATACCTCTTCATCCACACGGTTAAGCTAGTCCCTATTGTGCCCAAGTTCAGCCCGCTTGTAAAGTGCGCAAGCACAAAAAGACACGCCGCATATGGCGGCGTGCCGTCTCTACAATTGCCTTAGCTCTTATTTCTTCCGCAGGCTGCTCATAATGGCTCTGCCAGTCGGAGTCTGGGCAAGACCACCGCCAGCAGTCTCGCGATGCTTCTCAGGCATGCTCGAGCCTACCTCCAGCATCACCTGAATGACCTCATCGGACGGAATGACGCTGCGCACACCAGCCAGTGCCATATCGGCAGCGGCGAGTGCGGTTACAGCTCCGAACCCATTGCGAACGATACAAGGAATCTCTACTAATCCGCCTACCGGATCACAGATCAGACCAAGCGTGTTCTTCAGGCCTAAGCCGACCGCATGCACCGCTTGGGCCGGTGTGCCTCCGCGAAGCTCAGTAAGCGCACCTGCCGCCATACCGATAGCTGAGCCTACTTCCGCTTGACAGCCGCCCTCTGCGCCCGATACGAAGGAATTGTTAGCAATGACATAGCCAATGGCGCCAGCAGCGAACAGGCCGTATACCATGTGCTCATCATCGAAGCCGAAGCGCTTCTGAATGCTGACGAACACACCGGGAATAATACCAGCCGAGCCTGCCGTCGGCGTAGCGATGATTCTGCCCATCGATGCATTGATCTCAGACACCGCTAGCGCATAGGCCATTGCTTCACCCGCCGCTTGTCCTAGATTCAATTCCTGCCCTTCACCAAATGCCATTACCCGCTGGGCATCACGACCAGTCAGACCGCTGCGCGATGTCGTGTCCTCTGTGAGTCCTTTCTCAACCGCTTCCTTCATTATGCGGTAATACTCCGCCATAGTAGCAAATTCCTCTTCAGCCGTCCGTCCTGATTCAAGACTCTGCTCCTCCAGCATCAGACGGCCGATCGTTATACCCTTTTCTGTGCTTAGGGACGCTAATTGCTCTAGGTTGCGAAAATTCATGACAGTCCCCTCCGTTCTTTGGCCAATTTTCAATTCCACTTTCGTTATGCTGCTCTTATGAAGATCCTGCATCTGTAAGATCAACTGTGCGAACCGTATCTACATTGTCCAGTGCGGCAATCTCATCAATCATGTCGACTGTAAGCAGACTATCCAGCTCCAGAACGGTTAATGCATCACCACTTCTAGCCTTTCGATCGACAGACATATGCGCGATATTGCGACCGCTTCGTCTCATGACATCGGTAATGCTCGCAACAACCCCTGTCCAGTCCCGGTGACGCACAATAACGGTTGGATATACACCCGATAGCCTGACGCTGAAGCCGTCAATTTCGGTTATTTCAATATTGCCTCCGCCGATAGAGGTGCCCGTCATCACAAGCTCTTCTCTCGTATCGCCATCTCCTCTGGATAGAAGCAGCTTAGCTGTATTCGGATGAGAGAACAGCCCCTTCCCTTCATCGAAGGTGACAACTACTCCGCGGGCCTCAGCCTCTTGCAGCGCATTAGGGATACGAGGATCATCGGTTTGCCAATCGAGAAGCCCTCCGACAATCGCTACATCTGTGCCGTGACCTTGATAGGTTGCCGCGAACGAGCCGTAGAACAGTATCTCCGCACGATCTGGCTGCGGTCCGAGTAATTGCCGGGCGAAGCGCCCAATGCGAGCCGCACCTGCTGTATGTGAACTTGATGGCCCAACCATAGCAGGGCCTATAATGGAGAATACATCTTTAAATCGCATGGAAACCTCCTCGAACTAGACCGTTAACGGCTTTGTATCCGCCAGCTCAGACATCCTCGGCGGCGTGATCTCCTTCGGTACAAGACATTCATAGCTCTCGCCGTCTAGCCTTTCAATAAGCTCAGCCTTGGCTTGTTTAATTAGCTCTGGATTAAGCAATGCTTCAACAGCTGTACAAGCCATTGTCTTGCCCGCGAGCAGCATCGCTTTATGTGCATACGTTGACTTGCCCTGCGTTACTGTCTGCCATGCGTGGAATGGCGTGCCGTAAGCATATGTCGCAGTCATGCATTGTGCCGTTGGGACGACCCAGCTAACATCGGCAACATCCGTTGAGCCGCCCATCATTTGTGTATGAAATGGATTGTAAGGCAGTACACTGTTCAGTAATGGACGCTCTGCAATCCCTTCACGCAGCGCCTTCGGAAGCATTCCGAGCGCGCTTGCTTTATCCACCTCAGGAAGGGAAGCATAAGCCGCCTTCGCCTCTGCCAGTTCTTCTGCTGTATGTTCAGGAAGCTCCAAAGCACTCATATAGCTATGCATAACGGTTTCCAGTGCAGTATTAGGGACCAAATTCATACAAGCTCCCTCTATAACATGTTCCATCGATGTTTCTGTCATAAGGGAAGCTCCCTGAGCAGTTTTGACAACCCGGTCATACAACGCTTTGACCTGATCCGATTTCGGAGCCCGAATCAGATACGTAACCTCTGCCTCCGGTTGTACCACATTCGGAGAAGAGCCTCCTGAATTCGTCACGGCATAATGAATACGCGCTTGATCAATCATATGCTCTCGCATGTAATTCACGCCTACATTCATTAATTCCACTGCATCAAGAGCACTTCTGCCGAGATGCGGCGACACCGCTGCATGCGTGCTTTTCCCTTCGAATCGGAAGGTAGCGTGAATAACAGCAAGGCTCGATGCCGACAGAACCATATTCATCGTAGCCGGATGCCAGGAAACCGCGATATCTACATCGTTGAAATAACCTTCACGTACCATGTACGTTTTACCATAGCCGCTCTCCTCCGCCGGACATCCATAATAACGAACCGTTCCGGCAATGCCGGATTCCAGCAAATAGTCCTTAACAGCAATCGCTGCTGCAAGCGCACCCGCTCCTAGCATGTTATGGCCGCAGCCATGTCCGCTTCCGCCTTTTTGAATAGGATCATTCTCGAAGACGCCTGCTTGCTGGCTTAATCCAGCAAGGGCATCGAACTCTCCCAGAATCCCAACAACCGGACCTCCGCTGCCGAAGCTGGCAATTAAGCCCGTCTCCAGTCCCGCAATACCACGCTCAACCGTGAAGCCTTCTGCCTCCAGAGTATCTGCCAATAACGCAGACGATTTGAACTCTTCGAACCGAATTTCCGCGAAATCCCAAATCGCATCGCTGATTTGAACCATTTTATCACTCTTACTATTTACTAAATCAGATAGTTGATCTGCCAATTGTTTATTCATTCACGATTCCTTCTTTCATCTGAATATTAGAAGTCTTGTTGCTTCTGAATATCAACATCAAGGCTACTGCCGAGACACAAGCGAATGCCATCATTAGTATAAAGGCAGAAGAATACGAGCCGCCGGAAGCCTGAACCATGAATCCAATCATCGTTGGCGCCAAGAAGCCAGCTAGCTGCGCTCCCGTATTAATAAATCCGTTAGCCGTAGCTGCACTTTCTTCAGGCAAGTGCTTCAGAGCCGCAGATGCAATCAGAATAATGACGAAGGACTGGAATACGATGATGAGACACTGATACGCAATGAACATCCCTGTCGTACTAGCTGTTTCCATCAAATAGAGCAAAGCGGCAATAAGGATCGCTGAGATCGCAGCAACCTGCAGCTCTCTTCCACGCGGAAGCTTATCGAGCACAACGCCACTGATAACCATTGCGAATATTCCGACAAAAGCAGGTATAGCAGACAGGTAGCCAATGGACGCAAGATCAAGACCTCGCACATTCATCATATAAGTTGGCATCCAGGAATTGAGGCCCCAGCTAACGACATAAATACTGAAGTAACCGACGAACAGCTTCCATACAAATGCGGATCTCAGAATCGATCTTAACGGAGCCCCTTTGACAGCAGGCTTAGCTGTATCCTGTTTGACTGCAGACTTCGTCTCCGGCTTGTTTTTCTCCCTCAAGAGGAACAGGAATACAACAGCGAACCCAAGACCAATCGCTCCTATAATGTAGAATAAAGAACGCCAGCCATTATTAGCCATAACTTGAGTAGCCACAATTGGAGTAACAACACCCATAGCAGATCCGGAAGTCAGCAGAATCGACATTGCCCGGCTTCTCTCATTCGTAGGGAACCAGTTGGTGATCGCCTTGGAAGCCGATGGGAAGAAGCTGCCTTCACTAAGCCCGAACAAGAAACGAACCAGAATCAATGAAGTTAACGACCAAGCAATACCGGTAAGTATGGTGAAAATAGACCATAGAATAATAGAAGTAATAATAACCTTCCGATAGCCAAACTTGTCAGCTAGCCATCCACCTGGCAGCTGCATAAGTGCATAACCAGCGAAGAAGCTGCTTAAAATGATGCCTGTTGACGAAGCACTTAGTCCCAAATCCTCATTAATACCAAGCACGGCATAACTAATAGCGAACCTGTCAAGGTTGCCAACCGACCAGCCTAGAAACAACAATGCTAGAATCAGGTACTTCCATTTGGATGCAAATCTTGATGTTGTCATAATCCCGCAGCCCCTTATTGAGATGTTATATAACTGAACATGTACTTATGATAGCTAAGCTAGTCACCCAAAACAATGTATGATACTCTATAATTATTAGGTGTTAATGTGGATAAATACACATATCCCATCCCTATTTACGATTCGGAGGTTAATATTGATGGAAGAATACATAACACGAGAATTGAGAGGCTGCGATTTCCAACTGTGGGCAGGTGAAAAAGGACAGCCCTTCCAGCTGCTTGCCATTCAAGGCAGCCAGAGGACTGTTGCACCGAAGACAACAAATGCAGGCTCTGAAGCCTCCAGCTTCACAGCGAATCTAGAGCTCGACTGTACAGATTTTCATCTCCGCTATCCGACTGGCCTTCGAATAACGGTTCGCTGTTATAACTTGTCCGATCCGGCGCCCGAGAAGCTGCTTGAACGGCTATCCGCCTCTCTGCCTCCTTATTACATTGAATATGTGATTTCCCGTCAGAACGATACGCTTCATAAAATGAATAACAGCATTCAGAGCGTTACCTCTCTGCTCGATCTGGACAAGCTGCTATCCGAAATTCTGTACAATACGATGGCTGTTATCCCAGCGGCTACAACGGGTGTACTGTGGATGTATGACGAAGAAGAGGACGTGCTGAAGGTACGTACCGTCTCTGAGAAGCTTGTGAACGAAACGATGGGTCTCATGCGTATGAAGCCTGGGGAAGGCATGATCGGAAAAGCTTTTCTAGAGGGAGTCCCTCGCGCTTATGCGGGGTTCGAGTCGATTATGAGCGCTGCTTCCAATATGTCTGAAGAGAATATGAATTATTTGCAAGCTTCCCATTCGCATGATCTTTTAGATCACCAAGGAGTGCTCTGTGTTCCCGTTAAGGTTAATGGAAAGCCTGAGTGTGTGCTCATTCTGTATCAATTCGGCAGCTATCCGCTTTTTACCGACTATGATTTCGTGCTGCTTCAGAACTTCGCTGATCAGGTTGCTATCGCCATCCAGAATGCTCGTCTATTCAGCGAGGTCCAGCGCCAGAATCAGATGCTCGTCAAGCGCGACGAGATTCATGCCATACTAATGAAGCTATCTATCAGGAATAAGGGGACCTCCGTGATCTTACGCGAGCTTGAGAAAATGATAGGCATGCAGCTCATCTTTATCGATCTAATCGAATATGCCGTTACAGCTTCCACCAAAAAAGCACGGAGCTCCGTGTCCATTGCTGCTATTGAACGGAGATTCAGCACGCGGAGAGAGCCTGCTACTTATGAAGTGAAGAGCGCAACGGGGCTGCTCCTAAGGCATGTCGTACCGATCTTCGCAGCTGATGCAACGCTTGGCTTCGTTATAATCGATCTCCCTAGGGAGCTAAATGTGCTGGATCGGCTTATTCTGGAGCAAGGCAGCTCTATTCTCTCACTTGAGATGGTTCGCAAGCAATCTCAAGCGGACTATTATCATAAGAAAGCAAATGATCGTTTTCATGAATTGCTGTCTTTGCAGGATGTAGCTGCACTTCGTCGCAAAGGCGAGGAAATGGGCTTATTGGAAGAGCAGAAATTGTGTACGATTATATTCGATCTGCTGCCTGCCCCTGGAGTTCAATTGATGAATGTGCAAATATATAAGCTGGTCGTTCTAGTGAAGAAGACCTTCCAAGAAACAGCAGCTGTTGTGTTCGCGCTTGACAACAGGCTGACTGCTATCGTCCAGATTACAGGCAAGGAGTCTGAGCATAATCTGAAGGAGCGTCTAGCAGCTCTGTTCAAGGAGTGGTCGCAATATGGAGACGGCACTCTGCGTTCCGGCATAGGTGCCAGCTTCACTGGCCTGCAATCACTTGCGGGAAGCTATACCGAGGCGAATAAGGCGCTTACCTATCTCGTATCCAAGAAACGCTCAGGCTATATGTGCTTTCCTGAGATCGGGGTTAATCAGCTCTTTTTGCAGCAATCATCCGAAGATCTGGAGTCCTTCGTCTATCAGGTCATCGGGCCGCTTAGGGATTCTGGGTCAGATGGAAGCCGACTGGAGGAAACCTTACTAGCATATGTAAGAGCGAACCGCTCCATCCAACAGACGGCCGAGCAGCTTCATATTCATGTGAACACGCTATATCAGCGATTGAAGAAAATTGAGGACACCCTCCAGCTCTCCCTCAAAGAGCCTGAGCATATGCTGAGACTTGAGCTGGCCTGCTACCTACGCGATAGAGGCTCCGATGACCGGCTATAGTCTAACCTCGAGCGCATACGAATAGAGCTGCCCCATTGCGGTTATTCAACCGCTAGGACAGCTCTATTCGTATGTCTATTGTATTCGCCGATCAAATCAGACAAGCAGTTGATAGTCGATTGGACCATTGTTCTGCTCAATCTCACGATTGATTTCAAGCGCTTCGTTAATTTTTTTGCGTGCAGATACCTCTACATGATGATTGTTGTGGAACCTAATTCCTGTAAGCGCCATCAGTTCTTTGACCGTTAATTCTACTGTCACTTTGTCATCACCATGCGGAATTTTAGTTAGCTCTTTCATTCATATCACCTCATCGATTTATTATACAGCATTTCCAGTTTATCGACGTTTTATGACGATCATTACGAATAAGGCGTGTAAGGTTTGTTTGTTGTTTTGTCGCACTTTTAATATAACAGATCATGTAAGGTATAGCAAGCCTATTTCTTATTCTTCGAAAAATAATTTCCAGTTTTTTTCGCTGTCCCTCCCTTTTCCAGCGAATTGTCCTACACCCGTGGCAATTCAACCTGATTTTCGATAAGATAGAGAGGGCAATGGTTAATAAGCATTTTTGATTCTCACAAAGGAGTACGGCATGAATTCAACACAGCAAGGAACACCGCCTCAGCCACAGCTGTGGGGTGATAAACGATTTCATACATGGAACTACGAGATGAGAGAGCAATTCGGTGGCAAGGTATTCAAGGTGATGCTGGATGCCGGCTTTACTTGCCCCAACCGTGACGGCTCGATTGCCAAGGGCGGCTGTACCTTCTGCAGTGCACGCGGATCGGGGGATTTTGCCGGCAGCAGACGTGATGATCTCGTTACACAGTTCAACACAATACGTGCCCGGCAGCATCAGAAGTGGCCAGAAGCAGGGTACATCGGCTACTTCCAAGCCTATACGAATACTTATGCTCCTGTAGAGGAGCTGCGCGAATATTACGAAGAAATTCTGAGGCAGCCCGGCGTGGTGGGCTTGTCTATCGCTACCCGTCCCGACTGTCTGCCCGATGATGTGGTTGATTATTTGGCTGAGCTGAACGAGAGAACCTATCTGTGGATGGAGATGGGTCTGCAAACCGTGCATGAATCTACTTCCGAGCTTATTAATCGGGCTCATGACACCGCTTGCTATCTCGATGCCGTCCGCCGTCTGCGTGAACGCGGCATTCGTGTCTGTGCACATATCATTTATGGCTTGCCACAGGAAACCCATGAGATGATGCTCGATACGGGACGCGCTGTAGCTGCTATGGATGTGCAGGGAATTAAGATCCATCTGCTCCATCTAATGCGCAAGACGCCTATGGTTCGCCAATACGAGGCTGGATTGCTGCGTTTCCTGGAGCAGGATGAATATGTGAAGCTAATCATCGATTCCCTTGAATTTCTTCCCCCAGAGATGATTGTTCACAGGCTTACCGGTGACGCCCCTCGTGACCTGCTCATTGGACCGACATGGAGTATGAGGAAATGGGAAGTGCTCAACGCCATAGACAATGAGCTCAAGCGCAGGAATACTTGGCAAGGAAAGCTGTGGGTGAGCACATAATATGGGATTTCAATCCGTCTTAAGCACCGCGCACAAGTGGATTGCTGAGCGAGCTCAGCCGGGAGATACCGTGATTGATGCTACAGCAGGAGGAGGCATCGATACGCTCACCCTTGCTGAGCTGGTCGGCCCGCGAGGTACGGTGTACGCCTTCGATATTCAGCAAGAAGCACTGAATCGCACGGGTGAACGGCTCCGTCCGCTCGCCCTTGCAGATAAGCAGCCTACACTCAACCTCGTACTTGGCAATCATGCACTAATGGCTGAGAAGGTCGCCCTTGAGGCACATGGTACCATTGCCGCTGTTATGTTCAATCTCGGCTATTTGCCAGGAGGCGACGAGGCGGTTATAACGCAGCCTACTACAACGATTGCCGCTCTGGAAGCGGCATTAACGCTGCTAAGGCCCGGTGGAATTGTTACCTGTGTGCTCTATCCGGGGCATCCTGGCGGCGAGATTGAGGCCGCCGCTGTTGAGAGCTGGGCATCGGAGCTGCCAGGAGTGAGCTATGCCGCGGTACTATACCGCCAGCCACAAAGAGCGACAGCTCCTTATCTCATTGCTGTCGAGAAGAAACAACGCTAAGCACACCGATTCAACGATTGTCCTATTATGAACATGTGGGAGAGAGACCAATGACAGTGAAACCTTATCCGCTTCAATTTCAGCCTGAGATGAAAGAACGTATTTGGGGAGGACGCGCTCTGGAGCAATTCGGCCTGACGCTTCCTGATGGATCGATTGGTGAAGGATGGATGATCGGCGACCATCAGAATGGCACGACTAAAGTTATTAATGGTGAGCTGGCTGGGCAAGGGCTAGACGAAATTCGCGAGGTCTACGGACGCGAGTGGTTTGGCAAGAAAGGCTTTTCCGAGAAGAACGGACGCTTCCCCCTTCTCATTAAGCTGCTTGATTGCAATGATGACTTATCGGTTCAGGTTCATCCAACGGATCATTATGAGGGTCTGCCAGAGGGTGAGCTTGGCAAAACCGAGATGTGGTACATTCTCGATGCCAAGCCGGATGCTAAGATCATCTACGGACTGAAAGAGGGCATCAGCCGTGCAGAGATGGAAGCTGCTATGGCGGAAGGTCGTATTACCGATACGCTTCAAGAGGTTTCTGTGCAAGCAGGGGATGCCTTCTACATACCAGCTGGAACGGTCCATGCACTGTGCTCAGGCGTCGTTGTAGCAGAAATTCAGCAGAACTCCGACACCACTTACCGTCTCTACGATTATGACCGTCTAGGTCTCGATGGGCAGCTTCGTGAGCTGCATATTGAAGACTCCTTGAATGTCATCGCATATGAAGGCTCAGGCGCCAGCCGAATGACGACGGATGGCGTAGCAGCAGGTGTTTGGCTGACCATTGCCTCCTCTCCTTATTTTATCGTTGAAAAAGGGATTATCGATGGTGAAGCCAGCTTCTCCACTACAGCGGACAGCTTCGTTATTCTCGTCGCGGCTGAAGGTACTGGAAGCCTGAAGTGGCAGGATGGCGAGCTTAGCGTACAAGCCGGGCAATGCTTCCTTCTTCCGGCATGCCTCGGTGAGTATAAGCTGGACGGCCAATGGGTCGCACTGCGCAGCGTAGTACCTGCTATCTAGCCCTTATAAACGACACAAGCCTGCAATCCCGCTTCATTAGCGGAGTGCAGGCTTGTTTTATTAAGAATACCTTATTTACTTGTTGTAGCCATTAATGAGCAGGTGAGCCTTGAACATGTCTTCAACGGAAGGATGCTCTTCCTCAGGCGTCCAGTCAGCTGTGCTCCACAAGCCTGCCTGCTTGAATGCACGAGGACAATGAATAAAGCATTCAGCAACCTCTACGACAACAGCTAATCCTGATGTCTTCCCACTCCACCCCTGGCTACTAATAAATTCCTCATAACGGGTAATAACAGCCTTGCCATTAATCCGCAGCACTTCATTCAATCCTGGAATAATAAAGATCATTCCAATCTGGTCGTTCTCCGTCATATTCGTAAGTGAATCGATCCGTCGATTGCCCGGGCGGTCCGGGAACACCAGATGCTTCTCATCCAGCACCTTCACGAAGCCCGCTGTATCGCCCCTAGGAGACACATCAGCACGGCCGTCAGCAGCCGATGTTGCTAGAAAAAACAAAGATGATTTCAATAAATAATTCGCGATATGTGAGTCAATCTGAGTGATTGTTTTTTTAACTACAGCCTCATGAGGCTCATCCATCAACCCTCTCAGCTCAGTGGCAGACGTAACAATGTCGTTCTTCCATAATTCATCGGTCATGACTAGTACCTCCTACTATTATGCCAGCTTATCTTCATCCATCTTATAGCCTCCATCCTTATTAAGCAATTATTCGTTCATAGAATCTGCTCGCCGAACACCGAGCCGATCAGCTCTACGGCTGCATATGCTGTTTTGTTGCGATAGTCTAGAATAGGATTAACCTCGACGAATTCGGCAGATACCAGCCTCCCAGTCTCTGACAGCATCTCCATGGCAAGATGGCTCTCTCTATAGCTAACGCCTCCAATCACAGGAGTTCCAACTCCAGGAGCATCGTTCGGGTCAACCCCATCCAGATCGAAGCTGAGATGGATGCCAGCTGATGAGGCTAGACGCTCCATCGCCTCGTCCATTACTCTCTCCATTCCCCGGCGATCGATGTCATGCATGGTGAACACACGTACACCAAGCTTCTTCAGAAGCAGCCTTTCGCCAGGATCAATAGATCTCGCTCCGATGATAACAACATCCTCTGGCCTGACCACTCTCGAATGGCCCCCAATTTGCAGCAGACGCCGATGTCCATGTCCGAGACTAACCGCAAGCGGCATTCCATGTATATTTCCTGAAGGTGAAGTATCCGCCGTATTCACATCGCAATGAGCATCGAACCATAGTACACTTAACCGTTCCACATGGCGCAGCACCCCTTTTATCGTGCCTATCGCAATGCTATGGTCGCCCCCGAGTATGAGCGGGAATTGTCCGCGGCTGATTTCGTGTGCTGTTCTCTCCGCCAGCTTGCTATTGACCTTAACCAGCTCATCGAGATATTTCAGCCTTTCTCCAGGTGCAGGAGGAACGGACGGTCGATGAACCGGCACATCTCCAGCATCGTGAACGAGATAACCCAAGGATTCCAGCTTCTGCTGCACGCCGGCGGAGCGAATGGCACTTGGTCCCATATCCACTCCACGTCTATCAGCTCCCAGATCCATCGGCACACCAATAATCGTAATGTTGTTATTTCGTTCAGGCCGCATACGTAAACCTCCTCATGTGAAAGCAAGCTCCAGCTAGCTGATCATCTATCCCTTCTCTAATCCTTATTAGTAAAATAGGGTAATCATGCTCTCCAATGACTAGGTATGACTATTCCATGCCTCAGTAAGCAGCTCGCTATTGATGCCGACAGCAGCCAATGAACCGAGAGATGCAGCTGTAATCACCTGATAGAGCTCCGATGCCGCATCACCAGCACTATAGACACCGGGAACATTCGTTTTACCCATAGGATCAGTGATAACCGTCCCCAGCTCCGACATGTCGCAGCCTAATTCCTTCGGCAGTTCCGATCCAGCAGCAAGCTTCGGAGCGAAGAAAATACCTTGGCAAGGCACACTTGTGCCATCCACCAGCTTGATTTCCTGTACCATACCTTCCGTAGATTCAATTCGCTGTATTGGGGAATCGAAGATCGTAATGTTATGCTGCCTAAGCTCTTCGCGTTGTTCGTCCGTCAGCTCATCCGGCCCATTCGTACAGATCGTATTGTTATCGGTCCATCCTGACAGCACCTTAGCCAGATGCATCGCTCCCGCACCTTTAACAATCGATACGAGCGGCCGATCTCTCAATTCCCAGCCATCGCAGTAGGGGCAGACAAAGGCACTCTTACCGTACACAGCCTCTAACCCATTAACAGCAAGAGGAAGATCTTTTTTTCCTACAGCAAAAAGCAGCTTCTTGCTCTGATAGGCTGCACCCTGAGCAGTTGTAATCTGAAACTCACCATCAGCTCCCGCAGCTGATACAGCCATATCTTCAACAAATGAAACAGTAGGGTAAGCGCTAATCTGCTCCACCGCAATTCGCCGGAATTCACTCGGCCGAATGCCATCCCTAGTAACAAAACCGTGAGACTCCTGAGTAACCCGATTACGCGGACGTCCTTCATCAATAACGACTACCGTCTTTCTTGCCCTGCCCAGTACTAACGCTGCATTCAGTCCTGCCGGTCCTCCGCCAATAATAATGACATCAATCTGCTGATTATCCATCATAACAATCACCCTCCTGGATCTTTAATGTCCATAATAGAAACAAAAGAAGCTTAATGCTTCTTGTTAACCAAATAATTGCTATCTAGTAATAGATGCCGAATCAAGCACCCCTTGAATCGTATGCTGCTGCAAATATTGCTGCATATGCTGCTCGGCGCCATCCATCACTTTTTTCACAAGGCATTCCTTATGGTATAAGTTATAGGTCGTCTCATCCTCTTGAGCAGGAGCTTCCGCTTCCACAATTAATGCTTGATGCTGTGTATCTCCATGGAAACATTCATACAGCTGCTGTCTGCCCTCGACAACCTGAATAACCTCAAGGAACGTAATTTGATCTGCTGCTCGTGCAAGCTCGTAGCCTCCGCTCGCTCCCGTCACAGCACGTACAATCCCATCCTGCCGCAGCTTGGACATAATCTTCGACAAGTAACTCTCCGACACGCCGAGGGCTGTCGACAGCTCCTTAATTCCGATGTTATAGCCACGCTCGCTGCGAGCTAAATGAATTAAAGCATGCAATGCATAGCCCGTACTCTTGGAAAATTGCATCGTATGTCTCCCCCTTCGCACAGGATATAATCTATATATCATTATAGACCTGTAATGTCCATTATAAGCAAGCCGAATCTATTATGCAACCAGCTTAAGGCTTTTATGAGTCACTACTCCGGATCATTACGCACAAAAAAACCAGCCCGAGCCCTTATAATATAAGGCTCGGGCTGGTTAACGCCGTATTCTTACAATCCGATCGTCAATACTTGATCCTGAGGAAGCTTCAGCATGAACGGCTTCGGCACTGGCTTACCTCCATTGGAACCGCCACTGTCAAGCGCATAGAGCACTGCGAGCAGGGTATGATTGTCTTTGCATACAACCCCTGTCTCCAAATAAGCTTCCAGATCGAAGGGCAGCAGCTCGATAGCCGCATGCTTGTACAGCTCTTTCTCAGACAGACCCAGCGACGCGAACGAACCGGATACGTCCTCCGGACGCTCAGCCAGCCTGCGCATCCAGCTGCCCCATACCGACTTCTCCATTGTGAACTCCCACCATGTCTTGCGCGGTTTATAATTATGGTTCAAGAAATAGTCGTACTTCATCAGGCCAAGCACAACCTCCATATCCAGCATCTTATCGCCGCTGGCAATGGCATGCTCCTGATAGCTGGTTAAGAACGCCCATAGTCGGGAGAACAGATCCTCCAGCTGATGGCCAATCTTCTGCCAGCCTCTTCCTTCCCAATAATCGCCGAAGGCTTGGAAGAAATCGAATGGCGAATCGAATACGTTCTGTACCAGATACAGTAGTGTCCGATCCATCCGATGGGCGTTCCAATACTTCTCGAGAACATCCTCTACCCGCTTGATTCTAACGATATCGCCGAATGGCATCAAGTCATTGCCAAGCATTTCATACGGGGCACGGTCCATATAGATGTATCCCCATTTGTCTGCGTCATTGCGGAGGCCCGTTCCGCGAAGCATCTTAAGGAAACCAAGCTGAAGCTCTTCAGGACCAAGTGCGAACACATCATTGAACGTTCCGCGGAACGTATCATAGTTCTCCAGAGGCAGGCCTGCAATCAAGTCGAGATGCTGGTCAATCTTGCCAGAGTCTCTTACCTTGGTCACTGTACGCACAAGCTTCGACCAGTTCTGACGACGCTGAACAGCATCATTCGTTACATCATTGGTCGACTGAACGCCAATCTCGAAGCGGAATACACCTGGAGGGGCATTCTCAGCCAAATAATCAAGCACCTCAGGCCGCATGATGTCAGCCGTAATCTCGAATTGGAACACGCAGCCGCGATGATTCTCAATGAGGAACTGGAACATATCCAGCGCGTAGTCCCGCTTAATATTAAATGTACGGTCTACGAACTTAATCAGCTTCGCACCCGAATCGATAAGGTATAGAATATCTGCTTTCGTCCGCTCAATATCGAAATAACGAACGCCAACCTCGATGCTCGACAGACAAAATTGACAGCTGAACGGACAGCCACGGCTTGTCTCGAAATAAACGACACGACTGCCCAGGTGCGGAATATCCTCTTCGAACCTATACGGGGAAGGCAATGTGGCAAGATCCAGCTTCGGTCTCCCTGGATTGATAAGGGCTTCGAGCTTGTCTGCCCGCTGCTTCCGATAAGCAATTCCGAATACCATATGGAACTTGCCGTCTCCCTCGAGCTCAGTCAGAAGATGGTGGAAGGTCTCTTCTCCTTCACCCATTACGATGAAATCAACCTCAGGGATACGTTCCATCCAATGATCCGTATCATAGCTGACCTCAGGCCCGCCTAGAATGATTTTGACATTCGGCATAATTTTACGCAGCATATTGATAACCGTAATGGTCTCTTCAATGTTCCAGATGTAGCAGGAGAAGCCCACAACATCCGGATTACGGGAGAAAATATCAGAGACGATATTCATCACGGGATCTTTAATCGTATACTCAGCAATTTCCATATCGAAATGCTCTCCGCTATAAGCTTTCAGACAGCGTAGAGCAAGTGAAGTGTGAATAAACTTGGCATTGAGCGTGGATAGTACAACCTTCATAGCATAACCTCTCTAACTTCTTACATGATGACTTCTATTGTACAGAAAAGCAGAGTAAAAAAGAAGAGGCCTCCCTTCAGCCCTAACTGGCGCCGGGAAAAGCCTCTTCTGCTTCTTATAAAGATATAATTCGTATTAGTCCCTTACTTCAATATAAAGCTGATTTTTGAGCTGCATATCAATAACAGGGAAACGTACCCGCCATTTGTCATTACCAAGCGCCGTAACCTCGCCAGCCTCGAAGCCTCGCGGTTCGAAGCCGAAGGTACGATCAAAGGATACGATGAATTGAATCCGTTCCTCTGGAAGCATACGATGCAGCTCATACCCTAGATTAATGGACCAGAAGCGAAGCTCATTCGCGACCGAGCCACCGTAGTAGGTGTAGAATACAGGATCAATATTCGCTGTGAATACGAGCCAGCCCTGCGAATCACGAGTAACAGCCCAGTCCGTGAAGCTAACTGTGCCTTCCGATGTCTGAACCGAGCTGTACTGCTCCTTCATCAGAGCGGCTATCTCATCATTGCTCGCGCCAACTAGCGTATCTGGCAGAGTAGGATCAAGGAAGGCAACATCCTCCGAAGGCTCATCAGGCAGCAGTCCCATAAGCAGCACGGCATGCGTGGTAGATACCGCAAAGTTCAAATCGGCTTGTGACGTAATGCCAGAGGACGTAATGCCAATCAAATCACCATATTCGCTAAAGAGCGCACCGCCTGAGCTTCCGTGATCGATAGGCGTGCTCGTCTGAATATAACGAACGCCTCCTTCATACAGAATGTTGCTGACCAGACCGTCCGATACCGTGTTCTGTAACCCTAACGGACTGCCAATAGCAACAACCTTGTCTCCTTTATTCACCGAAATCCCAAGACTAAGCTCTACTGGAGCAGCTCCAATGGACTCCTCCGTCTGAATAATCGCCAGATCGGAATTTTCTCTATAGGCAACGACGCCAGACACATTCAGCTCATCACCGTAGACTGTTGTAACGGTAGCTGAAGCGGCATCTTCAATCACATGATAATTCGTTAATACGTAGCGGTCACCAATGACGACACCGCTGCCGAGTCCTGCGTTAGTGGAGATAAGAACGACACTCTCATCATACAGGTCAACAATCTGCGTTGCTGTCAGCTTCGTGCGATTTGCTTGTTCTACCTCATATTCCGCATAAATTTCTTCCAACGTATATTCCGTCGTTTTAATCCGGACGGTCTGTGCTTGCTTATCCCATTTCACCGTAGCTCCGAGCGACTCGGCGATGAATCGGGCTGGGACAAAGGTTACCCCTCCACGCACGACTGGAGCAGCATCGAGCTTGACCGAATTACCGTTAATGACCGCTTCTTTTTTGCCAATGGTAAGAGTGACAGCCGTTGATTGTTTGCGTCCAATGATCGTCTGAGTTGTATCTTCCCAGGTTACAGTCGCGCCTAGGGCTGTGAATATCTCACGCATTGGGACGAGGGTAACGCCGTCTTTCACATAAGGAGCAGAGGAGAGGGAAAGCTTCTCATCATCAACGTATACGGCTATCGCAGATTTCACAGTAGTAGATGCTAGCTGGACTGCGCTCGATGTCGATGCTGCCGAAGCTTGTCCTGTGCCTATAATAGGCGAGAATAAGAGGCCAGCAGCAAGCAGCGGGCATACAAGCGATTGTACTAATTTTGTTCTCACTTCTAGTATTACCTCCATTATTTTACTAGGTTGCCAATTCACTATGTAGATTAAGCTATAGTACCATTCTGCTGAACGGTTGTCTATGAAAACGGTTTTCATAGAAGAGCTCTCTCTGAAACTCTACTTCATTATAGAGGGTAATTATGAACGGACTATGAAACCCGGATCGCAGCTTCTGCTTGGCCTGGAGCTTACATAGAATTGAGGGGCTCATCGTGGTATAGTGGGAGCAGTGAATATGCAGGAGGTTTTCCGTTTATGTCTAAGAAACAACGCAGCGTGGGCAAAGGCCAGGCACCGAATAAATCCTTTACGGTGAATGAACCGTCAGAGCTGTTGGCTTTTTTATTAACAGAGCTTAAGAATCAAGGCCGCAACTCGGTCAAATCACTATTGGCGCATGGTCAGGTTTATGTCAATAACAAGGCAGAGACCAAATACAACTATCCGCTTCAACCGGGACAAACGGTTACCATACAGAAAGAACGTGCGGTTGAAGTCGTCCCATTAATGGGGCTAGTCATTCTTCATGAGGATGATCATATTATCGTCGTGAACAAAGATGCAGGGCTTCTCTCCATCGCGTCGGATAAGGAAAATGACATCACCGCTTATCGTCAGCTTACCGCTCATGTCCGCACGAAGGATCCGAAGAGTCGTATATTTGTCGTTCATCGGCTGGACCGCGACACGTCAGGCGTCATGATGTTCGCCAAAAGCGAGAACGTGCAGCAGCTGCTGCAGAACGATTGGCAGAATATCGTCAAGGAACGCTCCTATATCGCCCTTGTAGAAGGGGCAGTGAGAAAACCGGAGGGCACCATCACCTCGTGGCTGAGAGAAAGCAGTACGCTCAAAATGTACTCCAGCTCCGTACCGAATGACGGCCTTCATGCCGTTACCCATTATAAGCTGCTGCAAGCAGGCCGAGCTTTCTCCCTGCTCGAGGTCAATCTTGAGACGGGCAGAAAAAATCAGATTCGTGTGCACATGCAGGACATCGGCCATCCGGTCGTTGGCGATAAGAAATACGGCTCCAAGGCGAAGCCGATTGGACGTCTTGGCCTTCATGCACGCATCCTCTCATTCGAGCATCCGATTACCGGGAAGCTGGAGCGCTTCGACACTGGCATTCCGAAGCTATTCTTGTCACCACTGCGCAATGAGAATAATCCAGTGAAGAAATAACATCGTAGCTAGACACAAACAAAGGTGGAGCAGGAATTCCTACTCCACCTTTGTTTATCTATTAGTCGTTATCATAGCGATCATCATCATCGTCATCGTTATCGTCGTCATCGTCGCCGTAAAAATCCTTATCTACGGAAATCACTTTCCCTGTGCTTGCTGCAATCTCAACTTCGGCTTTACCGCCTTCGATTGTCAAATCCACCTCATAGATAACTTGCCCGTCATCCCTATCCTTGTCTACCTTAATAACTGTACCATTCGTGTATTTAGCAGCGATAGTGCCTGCTTGCTCTTTGGATGTTACTTTATTAGCAGCAGTTGTTGTTGTATTGAGCTGTTAGCCATACCGAAGTCTCTTCCTCATTGGAGCGAACCACACGCTGTCTCAAAGCAGCCCTTACTCTAGCGAGCAGCTCCTCGATCTGGAATGGCTTCGTCATATAATCATTGGCTCCAAGATCCAATCCGGATACTTTATCCTCTACGGAGCTCTTGGCAGTCAACAGAATGACTGGCGTACTTGTATCGCTTGAACGAATTCGTCTTAGCAGCTCAATGCCGCTCATCCCGGGCAGCATCACGTCCAATAGGATAAGGTCAAATACTCCCTCACGATACAGCTCCAGCCCGGTCATGCCATTATCTGCGATGACGGGCCTATAGCCTTCGAGCTCCAGCTCAATCTCCAATACACGGGCGAACCTGCGCTCATCTTCTACAATCAATATGGATTCGCTCATCCTTGAACCCCCTTATGCCTGTCATAATCTTATTTCGTAATAGTAACACACCGTCCTGCTGCATTAAAAATATCCTTCGGGCGAACGAAGCTGTCCTTCCATGCCAGTTATCATATATAATGATGAAATGATCAATAAATAAAGGATGATGATATGTTAACTATCGGAGAATACAGCGTAGAGTTCGTGAAGGACCCTTTCGGTATATTAGAGGGCAAGCGTTATGAGTTTCTAATCGATATCGATCTCCCTGAGGACGATGAGCTCCATTCTGACAAAGGGCTGTACATACGAGTCGTATATAGTGTAGAAGCAGCGGGCAATCGCATCGTTAAGCATGAGATTATCGAGAAGGAAACCGATCTTCATCTCGATTTCGAGCTTGAGGATGAAGAGGAGCAGCTGGTGGCAGCTTTCTGCCTAGAGCATTATAACGAAGCGGAATAGCATAAACGAACAACGAGGCTGTCTCAAAAGTCACTATTAGTGACTAGAGACAGCCTCGTTTGTTCATTAGCTGGAACTTGCTATTGCACGGCCAATAGCGCAATCAGCTTCGCTGTTGGTGAACCTTGTTACTCTATTCCCACGCATTCGCTACCGCTCCAGAGCTTTAGAGTAACCATTTTCTCTAAACGCGCAGCTGCTTGCGCTATTACGGTAATTCACTGCGCTATCCACGCTCATCCATACGATTGCACGGCCAATAGCGAAATCAGCTTCGCTGTTGGTGAACCTTGTTGCTCTAATCTCATGCATCCGCTACCGCTCCAGAGCTTTAGAGTAACCCGTTTCTTTATTCGCGCAGCTGCTTGCGCTATTACGGTAATTCGCTGCGCTATCCACGCTCATCCATACGAATGCACGAACAATAGCGAAATCAGCTTCGCTGTTGGTGAACCTTGTTGCTCTAATCTCATGCATCCGCTCTCGCTGCGCTTAGCCTCGTTCTGCCTCGGTTTATTTTACAACGGAATCCGATAGGATGAATGCTCTTCAATAATATGCTCGCCGTTCTTGTATACCCACTTGAAGGAGAAGCGATCGCCTTGGTAGCCTGTTCGGGTACGGATATCTGGCAGAATAACCGACTCAAAGTTGTCCTTAATTGTCCGCTGCATCGTCTTCATTCGGTCTTCATTCGCGGCGCGTAGGCGTTCTGCCTCTTCTTCAGAGCCAGCTGTCTGCATGAAATAAGCGACCCCAAGCTCCACGTCACTCCAATCATCAGGCAGAGGATAACCCGAACCGAGGAATATCTCTTTCACTGTATCGTTCCAGTCCTTATATAAATCAATGGTAATATCGAACATACCGCTCCAGCCCCTTTCCATAATCAACGTTAGAATACACCATAATGACGGCTCTGGCAAAGCCAAAAAGGCCACCCCCTCCCACTTGCGAGAGGGCAGCAGCCTTATTCTCAAGAAACCTTATCTGCTTCGATATTCCATAGCCGATATACCTTCAAGCTCCTTGAATACCCGGATGAACTGCTTCACATTCTCGAACCCGACTTTCTCGCCTATCTCGTATACTCTGTCCTCCGTCTGCTCCAGCAGCTCCTTAGCCTTCTCGATGCGCACTTTCTTCAAGTAGCTGACGAAGCTCTGCCCTGTATACTCCTTGAACACTTGACTGAAGTAAGAGTAATTAAGCGATACATGATTGGATACGATAGCCATATTCAGTTCACGATTATAGTTCGCATGGATGTACTCGACAGCCTTCTTCATCTCCCGATGCTCGGCATGAACGGATCTAATGTTCCGGACAAAATCGTTCAGCACGAACAATAAATCCCTCACCTGATGAAAATAATCATGGATACTGGCAAAATGATAGATATTCCCTACCTTTTTGTAGAGACTAATAATGCCCACGGATTCTTCCCCATATTCGTGGAATACTTTATCGAATACCAGCTCATTCAACAGCCTGCTGATTCCTTCCATGTAAGAAATATCGGCATGCTCTGCCTGCTTGAGGTCCAGCACCTTGACGAGCAGCGCATTCATATCCTTCTCTCGATCCGTGCCTATCATATTCGATAGCTTGCGGATATCCTCTGCTGGGACCTGAACAGAAGCATTACGCACACGAATATCCTCGTATCGGATAATCGCAGCAGATGCATACGTCTGGAACAAGCTGTACTTCAACGCATGCTTCGCTTGCTTGTAGCTCTCGATAAGATCTGCCGTACTTCCTGTCAACTGACTCATCCCCATATAGAACGGGGAACTGCTCTGGTCCATAAGATGCTGCATCACCTGTTGAAAAAGCGATTCATGAGCGGTCAGAACGACCAGATGCCCGTCTTTATCCTCCAGATAAATCGCCTTATCCGCCATCTCCGGGCGGCTTAAATATTGGGTAGCCTTCACATTCTGGCTATCCTCTCCCGCGAATCGGAGCACTCCCGTATAATAAGCAGGCTCTAGACTCTCAAGCCCCGCACGGCTAACGCGTGCAGCGATCTCCTCTCTCGTGATGCTGCCGTGAACGAACATATAATTGAGCTCTGCTGCACGCAGCTCAGAACGATACTGCTCGGAAGCGCCCAGGCGGCCTGCCAGCTCCTCCTCCTGCGCCAGCTCCTGCTCCACTCGCCGCAGTGCGCTGTACATTTCTTCCCTCACGATAGGCTTAAGTAAATACTCTTTGACATTATGCTTAATCGCTGCCTTCGCGTATTGAAAATCATCATATCCGCTCAGAATAATAATAGCAGGGGTAATGCTGCTAGCTCTCGCCTGCTCAATGAAGGACAGGCCATCCCGATTGGGCATCCGAATATCGGTAATGACGATATCGACCCGATGAAGCTGAAGCAAGGCAAGTGCCTCGTCCCCGTCCACTGCGAATAGAATGCTATACTCATTCTGGAATTCTCGCTCAATGATCGCTTTAAGCCCGAGCCGAATGTTTCTCTCATCATCGACAATGAGTAATGTCCGCATCTCTACGATGCACCTCCGCTCAGTATCAAATAGGGGATTTGCATAATGACACAGGTATATTCCCCGGCCTTGCTCTCAACGCGAATGCCGTATTCCTTGCCGTAATACAATTCAATACGCTCCTGCACGTTGCGAAGCCCGATCCCACTGCCTTCCCCTCGCTCCTCCATCGCATAAGCTGCAAGATCCATGTTCTCAGCAGACAGGCTGCTCCTGCCGCTTCGCCTTATTTTATGGTTCAGCTCCTGCAGGCTGGTTTCCGGCATACCCGCCCCGTTATCCTTGATCGTGATAATCATCATACCCTCTTCTGCTTCTGCTGTAATGGAAATCGTCATATCGGCAGCTGTAGAGCCATGGAAGCCATGCTTCACCGCATTCTCAACAATCGGCTGAAGAGACATCTTGAGCAGCTCCTGCCCTTGCAGCAGTGTGGATATGTCCATCTTCAGCTGAATTTGATGCTCGAAGCGCACATTCATCAAGGCGATATAATTCGTAATATGGATAATCTCATCTCGCAGCCTGACATATTCGCTGGTCCATTTCAGATTGTAGCGCATTAGTCCGCCGAGCGATGTAAGCGCATCCGAGATGACGTACTGCTGCTCGATCTCCGCCAGCATTTTAATATTCTCCAGCGTGTTGTATAGAAAATGGGAATCGATCTGATTTTTGAGCGAACGAAGCTCCGTTTCCTTGCTAGCTGCTTTCTTATTGACTGCATCGGCAATAAGCTCATTGATTTTGCGCAGCATTTTACGAAAATGATGAGCAAGCTCGCCTACCTCAGCCCCGCCCCCAACCGGAATATGCAGCTGGAAGTTACCTTGGCGCACCTTTTTCATCGAATCAGTCAGCATATGAAGCTGCTTCAGAATCAAGGCGTTCAAGAAATAGGTGGCAACAGACAATAACACAATAAGAATCACATTCGCCATAATAATTTGATTGCGGGTATGATGCATATCGCGAAGCGCGCCTTCCAGCGCGACGATGTTGATCATATATGCATCGAGCGTTTCCATATAGCTGTAGATAGCGAGGAAGGGCTTGCTGCCCAGCTCGATGCGGAAGCTCTGCATGCCTACACCAGCGTGAAGCAGACTGAGCTTGCTGCGCAGATCCTCCTGTGTAATACCTGCATTCAGGAATAAGGCCTGATCCTCGTTGTAGAACAGCTGCCCTCTATTATCGGCAATAATGATCTGCGACTGTTCGTCGGCAGCGCTTCCAAATGTTTTAGGAAAAAACTTATTGAGCCGCATATCAATCTCCAGAATGCCTGCATGATTGCCTTGCGGGTACTCTATCTCACGCAGCAGCGCGATCTTAGGGAAGTTCTGGCTGCCATCCTCAACATGGTAGAAAAACAAGCTGCGGTCATGAGGTATGAATCTCCAGGTCTCCAATTCGTTCGAGCTCTTCACCGAATCGAACCAAGACTCGCTTGCTACTCTATCTTCCTGCCAAATAACCGGATACAGCTCATTGACCCGTTTATTGTCCGTGAACAGCCGGATATGCTCAATATTGGGATTGTTGTATTGCAGTCTTGTAATATCAGCGATCGCTTTCTGGCTGAAATCGATCAGCTCGCTCGTCTCTGGCTCCGTGCTCGTAACCAAATAATCCAGCACATCATTGTCCGAAATCGAGAGCTGCGCCGTCCTCTCCATCGTCTCAATATGATTGCTGACGTTCAGCCTTTCTATTTCAAGAGTATTCTCGCCTTTTTTCTGAATATCCTCAATATACATATCTGAGAATTGATTGAACAAATAGAGCGACACCAGAATACTCGGAATGAGCATAATGAGAACATAGGATAAGATCAGCCGCTTCTGCAGTGACCATTGCCCGTGTCGATACTGCAGCTTTTTGATGAGACCATTCAAGGTCATCTTCATACCATCACCCTTTTATACAGACAGAAACGGCCATACCGCCCCTCTTAGGGGCGGCGGCCAGTACCTTATTATAACGCCTATTTCAGAAATTCAGCTAACTTCTTCACGTTCTCCTCATATTTGGTCTGGCGGTAAGCCTGCAGCTTGTCGAAGCCTGCGGCTGCACGGTCTTTCACGTATGCCTCGAACGTTGTATCGAAGTCAGCATCCGTCTTGGAGAGCAGCAGCTTAGGCAGTGCTTTCCCCCACGTCTGGTCGATCTTCGTCTTGCTGATCCCCTCTGGCGAGGTGGCTGGCGGATCAAGCAGGTCGAACTGCGAATAGCTCTGCGTCTTCCCTTTTGTCCAATCCTCCAATTGCTTGAACGGCTCTACGCTTGGCGGCGTCCATTGCAGATTCATATTCGTATCCATCAGCATCCAGAAGGTATGAGAGGAGCCGTATTTCTTGTCGAATGCCGAGCGGTCCGTCTGGAGCAACGTCAGCACCTCTGGCTTGAACTGGTCTTTGCCGTCGATCGTGTCGTAGGAGACCCCTTTCTCACCTAGATACATATCCTTCTGGCCTTCCTCACTGATCAGGTAGCTCAAGAATTTGATCGCTCTGGCTTTGTCCTTCACATTCTTGGAAATGAGGGTCACTGTCCAGCCGGAAATCGATGGTCCTGCCAGCTTCGGCGCATCCAGCGCTGCATTCGATGGGCCATCAACCGCTATATAGACGGAGTTAGGGTCCTTGGCAAACAGCACATTCTGCTGAGCAGCCATATCAGAGCGTTGGAACAGCATCGCGAAATAACGGCCTTGCGCGATTTTCTCCTCCATTTGCGGACGTTTGTCGATGAAAATATCTTTGGACAGCAGTCCATCCTGATTCGCTTGGCGGAATACCTTCAGCCAGCTCACATACTCAGGGTCTGTGGCCCAGTCATAGAGCTTGCCGTCCTTCTCGCGAGGAATCGCCAGGAAATTGGACAGGTAGTCTTGCAGGGAAGAGTTGCCTGTATCCGTGAACTCATGAAGACCTAGCGGAATAAGCGGCTGGCCGTTCACATCCGGGAATTTCTCCTTCGCTGCCTTCAAGGCATTCAAGAAGCCCTCAGGTGTGCGCATATCTGGACTGCCAATCGCTTCATACATATCTTTGCGGACTAGGAAGGTCTGATTGGAGGTATAGTTGGTACCATATTTTTCGAAGTCCTTCGGCGATGAGGACGCGTTCGGATATCCATACAGATTGCCATCAGGCTGCGTATACCAGGAAACCTTAGCCGGATCGGCAACTTTGACGAAATAAGGATCGTATTCATCAGCCAGCTCATTAAGAGGAAGCACCAGCTTGCCCTCTACCATTTTTTTCACCGCGTCCTCATACCAGCCAAGTGTAATGAAATCAGGCAGCTTGCCGGATGCAATCATCGTGTTCAGCTTCTCATTCTCATTGCCCGCTGGCACGATAAAGTTGACGTTAACCCCCGTTTTTTTCGTAATATATTGAGAGGTTGGGTCCTCGCCCCACTTGTTAGGGAACCAAGAGAAGTTCAAATACCAATCGAAGGTAATCGGTGAAGTATCCCCCATCCAGCCTGGATCATCGGCCGATACTGGCTTAGCGGTTGCCGCGTCTGTATTCGTGCTGGCCTCTGGTGTCTTCTCGGCTGTTGTGCCTCCTCCGTTATTCGTGTTCCCACCTGAACAAGCGGCTAATAGGACGACAAGTGCAGTCATTAGGGAGAGCATCATTAATCTTGCAGACTTTCGTTTTTGCATGACATAACCCCTTTTCTCATTATCATTATATCAAGTCTTTGTTCCCGAAGACCGGCAACCATTAGTAGAATCAGCCTTTGATCGAGCCGATCATGAGACCTTTGACGAAATACTTCTGCAGGAACGGATAGACGAGTACGATTGGCAGCGTAGTTACGACCATCGTAGCCAGCTTGACGGATTGTGAGGTGACCGTCTTCGTCACACCCCCTGCTGCTTGCGCAACCATCTGGCTGGAGCTGCTCTGTGCCACAACTCGGTATAGGAATGTCTGGATCGGCTGCATATTCATATCATTGATATAGATCATCCCGGTGAAATAATCATTCCACTGATACACGCCATGGAATAAGGCAATCGTCGCGATAACAGGCAGCGATACAGGAATGATCACTCTAATAAAGATAGACAAGTCGTTAGCGCCATCAATCTTGGCAGCCTCCTCCAGCCCTTGCGGAATTTCACGGAAGAAGGAGAGGAAGATAATCAGATCGAAGAAGCTGAATAAGGCCGGAATAATATAGACGAGAAAGTTATCCAGCAGGCCCAGATCACGAATTAACAAGAAGTAAGGGATTAGTCCTCCTGCGAAAAACAACGTAATCGTGCCCATCAGCATGTATAGGCTGCGGCCAATCAGCTCTCTGCGGGAGAAGGCATAAGCCACCATTGCAGTAAAAATAACATGTGCAGCCGTTCCGACCAGCGTCTTCGCTACCGTGACACCCATAGCTGTCATAATGCCGGAGTTTTGGAATACCGCTCCGAAGTTGTCGAGGCTGAATATACGCGGCCACCAGTAAATCCCACCTCTCATTGCATCCTGCCCGTCATTAAACGCATTGATGAGCACATACCAGATCGGGTACAGCGTAAGGAAGCATATGACTAGCATAAGCACGGTGTTCATTCCGTCGAATGCGGCTTCTCCAAGGGTTCGTCGTTTCAGTGACAGCATGATAGCAGCCCTCTTTTCTCAGAATAATGAGGTTTGATTGATTTTCTTCGATACTCCATTGGCAATTAAGAGCAATATTAGAGCAATAACCGACTTGATCAGTCCGACCGCTGTCGCATAGGAGTATCTGGAGGAGACAAGCCCTGTCTGATACACATAAATATCTACAACGCTGCTGGCGCTCTCGTTTAGCGAGTTCTTCAGCACGAGGATCTGGTCAAAGTTGGAGTTCAACACACCGCTGACTGCAAGTATGAACAGAATCGTTATTGTACCGGCGATACCGGGAAGCGTTACATACCACATTTTTGCGAACCGTCCCGCTCCATCAATCGTTGCTGCTTCATATAAATCAGGAGACACGCCTGCCATCGCTGCCAAATAGATAATTGCTGACCAGCCGAGCTCCTTCCATATATCCGAAGTAATAATTATGGACCAGAAGTATTTAGGCTCTGCCAAGTAACTGATTGGCGCATCGATAAGCTGCAAGGCCATTAACAATTTATTGACGATACCTACATCGGAGAGCCATGTCGCCAGAATACCTCCGAGAATGACCCACGATAGAAAATGCGGCAAATACGATATCGTCTGAACTAGCTTCTTGAACCGCAGCGACTTGAGCTCATTGAGGAATAAGGCGAATAGAATCGGCAGCGGGAAGCCGATAGCCAGCTTGATCAAGCTCATTCCGAGCGTGTTCCATACGACACCAGGAAGCTGATCATCCTTCAGAAATTCCCTGAATTGATCGAATCCTACCCATGGCGCATCCGCAATCGATTGGATAATGCTGTACTCTTTGAAAGCAATAATGACCCCATACATCGGAATATAGTTGAAAATAATCATCCATGCTGCCCCAAGCAGAGCCATTGCTTGCAAATATCGCTGAGCAGCAAGTTTACGGACAAGCTTCATGGCTCTGTACTTGCGGCTTGTCTTGTCTAGGGTAAGCTCATGTCTGAGGTTCACCTTCATACATCAGACCTCCAAGTTCGACTATGATTGTAAGTGCTTTCACTTTGTGTCTTTATTGTAAGATGGCAGCTTGCATAAAAGTAGGCTCCATTTTTTATATTTGGTATCCATATTTCAGGCGACGCAAAAAAGCCCAACCACCTTGACATAAGTTGATTGGACTTCTAGTTATCGTTGCAGTCAGCTTAGCTTAGCTAAGACCGCAGTAAATCATTCAATTCAGCATAGCTCGCAGCCGTATGATGGGGAGTATGCTCCGACTCCGCAGAAGCGCCGCGATGATTGAACCAGATGATACGCCAGCCCGCTTCAAGCGCACCAATGACATCATTGCGCCATGAGTCCCCAATGTATACACATTGCTCAGGCAGTGTACCCGTCTGCTCATTAATATGATAGAACACTCGGACATCCGGCTTATCCCAGCCAACCTTGCCAGATACGAACTGCCGCTCTGGAGGAATCAGCTCGCCGAGCTCCATGGCACGGATTTTGTTCATCTGATGCCCTTCTGCTCCGTTGGTTAGGAGACCTACGATATAGCCCTCATGAACCAGCTTCTCCAGCAGCTCTCGTGCACCCTCGAACATGATAATGTCATATTGGCAGCCGATATAGGCATCCTGCATCTCCTGCGATTGCTCGGTCGTCAGGACAAAGCCGAATTCTCCGAGAGCCAGCTCGAAGCGGCGCCTTCTCATCGTCTCCGTAGAATCCCCTAGCTCCATAGCGCCTGCTCCACCCAGCTCAAGCGACAGCTTATCGCTATAATAACGCATACGGTGATAAGCATGCTCATAGGGGAAATCCGCAGGGGGTCCAGCTACGGCATCTACTGCTGTACGAAAAGGAATTAAATGATCATACAACGTATCGTCTACGTCAAAAAATACGGCTGTTATCTTGTTATCTATCTTCACTACTATTACCGCTCCTGTCTACTCATTCATTGTACGCCTAGTCTCCGTCCGCATGTATCATCCCGACTCCAGCGGAACGATACATGTCGGCAGGCAGGCAACCCAACTCTATCGCCTAAGTTCGTTTACCAATTCGAGCCGCCAGAGGAGTTGCCATTCGAATTGCCGCCCCCGCCTGAGGAATGTCCTCCGCCTCCGCCGGAGCCGAATCCTGAGCCTCCCGAGGATTGATTGCGTCGGTTCATCTCTTCCATTCTCTCGGCAGCCTCCGCCGCCTGATATTCCCGGTTCATCTGATCAACGATCTGATTGAGCCCAGACATCTCGCTAATGGCTTGCGCATACATCCCAGCGGCAATCATCTGCTCGGCTTGCTTGCTCATAGAGCCAAAGCTGCTATTGTAGGCGCCGCGGTTAATCTTGGAGCCGGCGCGCTGATACACCTTCTCATACATCGCTTGTGCTTCACGCATCCGGCGCTCTGCTTCTCTTTTCTCCTCCACCTTACGGTTCACTTGCCCTTGCAGCGCATTCACATCGCTCTCGAACTGGCGGAGCTCCGCTTCGATCTGATCCATATGATAAGGAGCGGCTGCAAGATAACCGAAAAGCTTGCGATAAGCTTCATTAATGACCGAGAAGGACTGCTGCCAGCCTGAATTCTCTGGAAGTCTTTCTCTGCGGATCAGCGCCTGAATACCGTCGAACTGGTTCCATAGGCTGCCGACCTGCTGCTTAGCCCTGCCAAGTCGCTCCTCCAGCTCGCGGAACATACGGCTGCAATCCGTTACGACCGCATCTGCCGCCAAATATCGGGTCAGCCATGCATTAATCCGTTCTCTCGCGTAATCGTATTCTTGATGGTCATCGTTGGTCAACCGCTTAAGCTCCGGAAGCTGCTCCGCTGCCTCCCTCACGTCGGACTTCATCTGGTCGAATCGCTGCTGCAGCTCGGCCCAATGATGCTCCGCATAATGAGTGCGAATAAAGGGGAATTGTTCTTCAATGACTGCTGTATCCGTTCGATAGAGTGCCAGCTTCGATTCTAGATAAGTAATATCCTTGCTGTTCTGCAGCTTCAGCTCGGCTTGCCGCTTCGCCGTGGCTACTGCATCACGCAGCATTCCGTCTATCTTCTCACCAAGACTGATAACCTCATGCATAACACCTTCCTGCAGCTTGCTATTAAGCTCTTCCATCACTACCTGAGCCTTATCAATCGAAGCATAGGGATTAAGCCTCATGATCGCTTTGTGGATGTGATTCTCTTCTGTAATGCGATCAATCTCTGCTCTATGCTGTCCAGCAACTGTAGGGAAGGAACGGTATTTCGCAAGATAGTCGTCAATGGCTGTCACATGTGATTCCAGGACGCCACTATCCTCCCATGCTTCCCTGGCTTGCTTGTCTCCCTCAATCGGGTCGAATACTTCAAGCTTATCAGCCTCTGCCAGCTTAAGATCGAGACGATTAAGCTCCTTATATAGATGAGTGAATGGAAAACCTAGATGTTTATTGCGTTCATCCGTCTCATTTCTGAGTGTACGAAGACGCTGATGCAGCTCATCTGTCGTTTTGCGAACATTTCTATCCGCATCCATCATTCGTCTAATCTCGCCTCTAAGCGCTTCAAGTGTCGTCTCGCACTTATCAAGCTCCGACCTGAGAGTTGCATATTGTGCATTCAACTTACTGAAATGAAGGACAAATACCGCCTCCGACTCCGCCTTGCTGCGCAATTGATCCAAGCTGACGAGCAGCTGTGACAGGCTCTGGTCCACGTTATCCACCAGTTGCTCCGTCGCGCCCATGACTAAGCCGATATAAGGCTTCAGCTCACTATTCGTCCGTTCCACCTCTACCATCAGCTCAGCTATTCTTGCCCGCTGCTTCTCAAGCTTCCGTTTCTTCTGCCAGGCGACAGCAGCTAGAAAGATTAGACCTATAATGAGAAGACCCGCAATTACAGCGAGCAGCGTTGACGTATCCATGGCAGCAGATTGCTGCGCCTGATTAGTAACCGATGGAACTGGCTTCGTTGTATAATTCGGCTGCGGATTCTGGGAACCCGAGCCTGCTGATCCAGAGCCTGTTGCTCCAGCGGTAGGTGCCGATGTAGGTGCCGATTGCTGCACATCAAGTCCGTCAACAGCTTGCATCAGCTCCAAGGAGGCTAGAGCGAAATCCCCTGCCTTCGCCTGAGGAATGAAGTGTGCATTTATAAGCTCTGTTAGTTTGGATTCCGAGGAATCCCCATTGCCATCATAATCCGCAGACAATCGATCAATCGCATCCTGTAGTGCAGCATTATTGAAATTCATTTCAATCCGCTTCTCATTATTCGCTATAACGAGCAGCACATCATTCGTCTCCAGCTTCCATGCCTCATATACTTTGGTCGCATATACAGCAGAATCCTCGCCATTCAGGCTATTAATTGTGAGTACATAATAATGAAACTTGCCTTCCTGTGCGGACTGCTCCAACTGCTCTAACGAGGTTTGTTCGAACATACCCGCTTGATCCAGCACGTAACCCTGCTTCTCAGGAACAGCTGCAGCAGACGCAGATGGAACCGTGCCAAGCATTATCAGTAGTGTCAACAGCATCATTGAGGCTATTCGCTTCAATTCAAAACCTCCCTATCTCCAAGTTGCCGATTTCTATTTTTACGTATGTTTACGATACCTCGTTCCTTAATGGAATGCAAAACAAATAGCCCGAATAGGGAACTACCTTCTCAATTTCCTCTGCAACCCCGTCCCATCATGTCACACTTCGTCCCGTCCCCGCATTAGAGAAATCACTTTCGCTATTGGCGAAGAAAATTTCTCTATATCCACCACACTCGCTCCATCCGCTGGGTTTTGAGTAACCAATTTCGCTCCTCGTGAACTTGATTTCGCTATTTAGGTAATGACTTTCCTTATTACCGATGCAAACCGGTAGCGTCTACGCATTAGAGAAATCACTTTCGCTATTGGCGAAGATAATTTCGCTATATCCACCGCACTCGCTCCATCCGCCGGGCTTTGAGTAACCATTTTCGCTCCTCGTGAACTTGCTTTCTTATATCGCCTTTAATTCCCCCGAAACACCCTGCGTCTCCACCAACTTCCTCCACTTACAAGAAAAAAGGAGCTTGTCCCTCAAGGTCTGCAACCTAGCGGAACAACTCCTTACCTATCTTAGAAAGCTAATACCATAGCGATAATGGCACTCTGCAGCATCACTCCCGACAGCTCGCTCGGGTACTCCTTCATCCTCACCTTAGGTTCAGGAATGTCTACTCTGCGAAGCAAATATACGCGGCATGCTCCCAAGCCTCAATCTTATTCCCCGCCTTATGACGTGCAATGACCTCGACAATCTGACTGCCGATTGTGAACACCGGATCGAACGCTGCCATCGGCTCTTGGGATGCCTTCTATTTTTGCACAAAAAAAATGTCTCCCATTTCTTTTTGTCCATTGTAGGCAGAAAGACTATCCTTTATTATAGGAAAAGTCGATAATGATTCTCATTATCTGAACAAGAAAACAGTTGGAGGAAAGAACAAAATGATACAAAAACGTAAACTCTCTCTTGTTGTATGTATGATTGCTCTAATGGGGACTCTCTTAATGGCTTGCGGAGGCAATACAAACAATAACTCTGCCGCTGCTGCTAACACATCGAATGCGACTAGCGCGCCTGCCGCAGAAACAACTGCTACCGAAGCGCCAGCAGCAGCAACACGCGCATATACAGACTACATGGGGCATGAGACCGAAATTCCGACTGCTCCCAAACGTATTGTTTTTCACGGTGAAACGCTAGGGGATCTTGTTGCTCTAGGTGTAGACGTCGTAGGAACAGATATGGAATCGGCCAACGGAATGATTTTCCAAGATAAATTAAGCAGCGTTACCGATGTTGGATTCCCAATTGACCTGGAGAAAACATTGGATCTTAGCCCAGATCTTATCTTCCTTGCCAACACGGACGAAACCTTGTATGAATCTGTGTCCAAGATTGCTCCTACCATTAACTTCGACACATTCGCACCAATTGAAGAGCGTATGCTGCTTCTAGGCGACATACTGGGTAAGAAGCAAGAGGCTGAGGCTTGGCTGGCCAATTATAATACTCAAGTAGCAGCGATGTGGGAAGAGATCAAAGCTTCGGGAATGAAAGAAGGGGAAACAGCTTCCGTCATTACCTATTATCCAGGTGATCGACTGTTCATTATGGCTACCGCTGGATTGCCTCAATTCCTCTATCACGAGGACGGCTTCAAAACGCCTGACAGCATCCAGAAAGTCATCGATGAAGGAACTGGCTTCGTTGAAATTTCAAAAGAAGTGCTGCCGGACTTCGCTGGCGACCGAATCTTCATTCTTAATCCTGTTGCGGAAGAAGCACAGAAATCGACAGAAGCTATGAAAGAAAGTGTTATTTGGAAGAACCTCACTACCGTTAAGAATGGATATGTCTATTCCATTGATATTCTCAAAGCTTCAAGTGATGCTAGCACGAGGGAATGGTTGATATCTGAGCTTCCTGCTATGCTGAAGAATTAGGACATTTCTACACTTGTAAAAGAAGCAATTCAATTTTCGGATTGAATTGCTTCTTTTTTTTATATACAATGACCAATAACTGATAATAATTCTCAATATCGAAGGAGGCTATTCATCATGCCTAGCCAAGAATCACTTCCTCTCCAATCTGTATTAATCCGATTGTCTACTATAGATTGCTTCAACTCCTCACAGGAATGGACGGGCAGCAGACCGAGCAGCGATGAGTATGCCCTATTCATTGTGCTTAATGGTCAAGGCAACGCGCTAATAGACAACAATGTGATCCTGCTCGCACAGGGCAAGAGCTTCCTGCTGGCTCCGGACACCTCTATGGAATGGCGGCAGACCGATAATGCGCTTGTCATGTTCAGAGCCGTATTTACCGTTATTCGTACAGATATTCCCGGTCAGTATCAGGCTTATGAGGGGAACCTGCTGCCTTGTCAGCCTGATGTCTCCATCTATCCTTTCTTCCGTTTGCTCCGCCTAGCAGAGGAACTATACGAGAATAGACACACCAGCAATGAAATGGAATGGTACTATGAGCAATCTCGCTTCCAAGAGCTTCTTGGGCTCATATTTGGCTATCATTTGCGCACGGATCGTATGAACAGCTCCAAGAAAGCTGTAGAGAACAGCATCCAATACATACAGAAGCATTATAATGAGAGCCTAACAGTGAAGCAGCTAGCAGAAGCAATTCCTATTGCTCCCGGACAGTACAGCTCAATCTTCCAAGCATTAACGGGGCAGAAGCCGCTTGATTATTTGACAGCTATTCGAATATCACGTGCCAAGGAGCTGCTGGATCATTCCAATGAGCCTCTTAGAACCATTGCTCATCAGGTTGGATTCAAGGATGAGTATTATTTCAACCGTCGCTTCAGCCAATCTACCGGCATAACGCCTAAGCAATACGCTCGGTTGAGCTTCCACAGAACCCGTGTCAAAGACTGGACAGGCCATGAGGTGGATATTCCGCTCTCTCCTAAGAGGATCATCTATTGCGGGGAGACATTGGGTGATTTGCTAACCCTCGGCGTCTCACCAGTAGGCTTCTACACGGAGGGGCTATCCGAGTCTATTCGAGAGAATCTGCAGATATCTAATGAGGCTATCAATCTCCCTATTGATGCTGAACAAACCTATATGCTGAATCCAGACTTGATCATATTTGCCAATGCTAACGAGAGTGAATACAAGCAAATTTCCAAGATTGCCCCAACCTTGACCTTTAATTCTTGGGGGCCGCTGGAGGAGCGCATGCTCATACTTGGAGAGTGGCTTGGGAAGAAACAGGAGGCACAGCGCTGGCTCACCGAGTATCAGCATAGAGAGAATCTGATGTGGCGGGAGCTTCACACCACCCTGAACCCTGGAGAAACGGCTACCGTCATTATTCATGATCGCGGGAAGCGTCTATTTGTAATGGGAGCAACCGGCCTCTCAGCCTCCATCTACCACCCACATGGCTTCCAGCCGGTGAAGACTATTCAAGCTCTACTCGATGCAGGGGACGGCTACAAAGAAATTTCGGCACAGCAATTGCCACAATATACAGGCGATCGGATATTCGTACTGCTGTCCTCGTATGAGGAATCCAGGGCAGCTACCATCGAATTAATGAATAGCTCTATCTGGTTGAGCTTGTCCGCCGTACGCAGCGGCAAGGTTCACCCTATTGAAGCATCCTTCTGGAATCATGGAGATGCATTCACCCGAGAGAGAATGCTCGAGGCTCTACCTAGATTGCTTAGACAAACCTCGTAAAGCAGACTTCTTTTTTCACTTGAGCTTCCAAACGGGAAAGGAGACGGACGATTGAAATAGTCATTCGGTAATAGAGGTGAACGCTAGCGCTTCCTAAGAATCATTCGTCTGCTCCGTAGTCATCCTACAAAAAGAAATGGCAGTGGAAGGTTAAACCTTCCACTGCCATTTCTTTTTGTACATCTGTTAGGCCCCGAACTGTGCCTGATGCAGACGATTGTAAGCACCCTTCGCAGCCAGCAGCTCATCATGACTGCCTTGCTCAGCAATACCATTATTAGCAACGACAACGATACGGTCAGCGTTCTTGATCGTTGCCAGTCGATGTGCGATAACGAGTGTCGTACGGCCTACAGACAGCTCTGCAAGCGCCTGCTGAATCGCTGCTTCCGTCTCTGTATCAAGCGCAGAGGTTGCTTCGTCCAGAATAAGAATAGGCGGGTTCTTCAGGAACATTCTGGCAATGGACAGCCGCTGCTTCTGTCCACCGGACAGCTTCACACCCCGCTCGCCGATTAGCGTATCAAGGCCTTCTGGCTGAGACAGAATAAGCTCCTCCAGCTGTGCTCGGCGCGCCGCTTCCCAGATCTGCTCCTCTGTCGCATCCAGCTTGCCGTAAGCAATATTGCTCCGGATCGTTCCATCGAATAGGAACACATCCTGCTGTACAATTCCGATCTGACTGCGAAGCGATGCAAGCTGCATATCTCTAATATCAATGCCGTCAATGCTGATCGAGCCCTCCTCGACTTCATAGAATCGTGGGAGAAGGCTGCAGACGGTACTTTTACCCGCACCAGAAGGTCCAACCAGCGCGATCGTCTCTCCTGCTCGAATAGATAGATCGACATTCTGCAGGACAGTCTCTCTATTCTCGTAGCCGAAGGATACATTACGGAAGCTGATATCGCCTTTTAGCCCATCAACCTTAAGCGCATTAGGCGCATCATCAATATCCGGCGCTGTCTCGAGCAGCTCCAAATATCTTCTGAAGCCTGCAATGCCTTTCGGATAAGTCTCGATGACCGAATTGATTTTTTGAATAGGCTCAAGAAATACATTAGACAACAGAACGAATGCCATAAATTCACCGAATGTCATTTGCTTCTGGATCACGAACCACGTTCCACAAGCTAATACGAACAGGGAAACAAATCTCATAAGAATATAGCTGATGGACGAGTTCCACGCCATGATGCGGTAAGCAATCAGCTTCGTCTGAAGGAAACGGCCATTATTTACTTCGAATTGAGCCATTTCATGCTTCTCATTGGAGAAAGCTTGAACGACGCGAATGCCGCTGACGTTATTCTCTACTCGGGCATTGTAATCAGCGATATCGGAGAACATCCGCTTGAAAGCTCTGGACATCTTTTTGCTGAAATACAAGGACAGGTAGATCATGAGCGGTATGATGATGAACGTGAGCACGGCAAGCTTCCAATTGATGGATAACATCAATCCAAAAGCACCTAAAAGCGTCATAATGGCGATGAACAAATCCTCTGGGCCATGATGCGCAATTTCCCCGATGTCCATCAGATCATTGGTCATTCGAGATACCAGATGTCCGGTTTTGTTATTGTCGAAGAAACGGAATGATAGCTTCTGCACATGGTTGAACAGACGGCTCCGCATATCAGCTTCGATCTTAATACCGAGCATATGGCCCCAATACGTAACGACATAATGCAGACAGGCACTAATGAAATAGATACCAATCAATCCAACACAGGCCCATACAATCCACTTCCAATTGCCTGTAGGCAGCAGATCATCCACGACTTGATTAATCGCCAGCGGGAAAATAAGTTCAAGCAGAGCGGCGATAATTGCACAGGTGAAATCCAAAATAAACAATCCTTTATAAGGACGGTAATACTCAAAAAAGCGGCGCAGCATAACGGTATTCCTCTCTTTCGATGTAACAGCAGATTTGGTCAGCGGACAGAGGCGCTAAGCTCCCCGGCACTATTGATATTAATTCTCATTGACGCAAATTGTATTATAAATGAATTAACATCCTGCTGGCAATGGACAAATAAGATGTTTTTTTTGTACAAAACGTAGTCCATTCAAGCCGCATAGGAAGACAAGCAAGCATGCATTATTATACCGATCTTCTTTAATGACAACCGCCATGCATATACATAATTAACTACAACTGTGCAAAGGATGAATGCCTTCATGGATGCTACGCGGATCCGTTCACGCATAAATCGGATGTCGAGCGAGCTGCTCAATCAGCAATGGTCAGATGGCGCTTGGCGGCTATGCTTCGACTCCGGCACGATGACAGACAGCTATTACATTATTGTGCTGAGGCTGCTAGGCAGCAAGGATGAGCAGTTCATCCGCTCTCTAGCAGAGCGAATCGCTACCAAGCAGCTCGAAAGCGGCGCATGGAAAATCTATCCTGATGAACAGGATGGCAATCTGGAGACGACGGCAGAAGCCTGCTTCGCTCTGCTGTATGCCGGCTATTACGCGCCTAATCATCCTCGAATATTGCTTGCTAAGCAGTTCATTCGCAGGAAAGGCGGCTTGTCTGAAATACGCAATATGCTGTCTCAAGCGATATTCGCCGTTACCGGACAGGCAGAGTGGCCCCGCTCTCTACGACTGCCGCTGGAAGCTTTTTTCGCCAATCAGGGTATAGGCATTGATCTCTTCTCTATCTCTGGCCATGCCCGTGTGCATCTCGTCCCCATTCTCATTCTTGCGAATGATCAAGCTGCGCTGCGCACGATAACAATGCCTGATCTGTCGGATTTGTTCCTTGGTGGCAGCAGGCAGTTCAGCGGGGACTCCACCTGGATATCCAGCTTAATTGAAATCATCCAATCCTTATCCCTATCCGAGCTGCTGCCGTTAAACTCCCCTGCCGCCAAGAAAGAAGCTGAGCAGTTCATGATGGATCGACTAGAGCCGAACGGTACGCTGCTGACCTACTCCACTGCTACGATGTTCATGATTCTGGCGCTAGTAGTGCTTGGTCACCCGGTGAACTCCCCCCTCATCTACCAACTGAACGCTGGAATCCGATCACTGATGTGCAGGGATCGCCCTCATATTCAAGTTGCCTCATCAGAAGTCTGGGACACCGCTATGCTGAGCTATGCCTTGCGTGAAGCTGGCCTTGATTCAGCATCCTCCACCCTCGAACGTGCTGCAGCTTACTTGCTCGCAAGGCAGCAGATCAAGGAAGGAGACTGGGCGATTCGCAATCCTGGCACTCCTCCAGGAGGCTGGGGATTCTCTGATGTGAATACGCTGTATCCCGATGTAGACGATAGTACGGCTTCACTTCGCTCCATTCGCCCCTACCTTGCCTCCTCCAATTCTCTTCACGCCTCATGGCAGCGAGGGCTGAACTGGGTACTGTCGATGCGCAATAAGGATGGCGGCTGGCCTGCCTTCGAGCGACAAGGCTCTTCACTTGCCATGAACTTGATCGCTTTCGAGGGAGCAGCTGACATAGCTGCCGATCCCTCTACCGTGGACTTAACGGGACGGACGCTGCTCTTTCTGGGCCAAGAGCTGGATATGAATACGAGTCATGGCTGGATTGATCAATCTGTTCGCTGGCTGCTGTCTCAGCAGGAGAGGGATGGGAGCTGGTACGGACGCTGGGGGATTGCTTATATTCATGGAACCGGCGCTGCTATACAAGGTTTAAATGCAGTGGGGGTTGCAGATGACCATCCGGCTGTTCGAAAAGCCGTCAAATGGCTGATCAGTATACAGAACGAGGACGGAGGGTGGGGGGAATCCTGTCTTAGTGATCAAGTAAAGAAATATGTTCCTCTGAATCGAAGCACCCCCTCACAGACGGCATGGGCACTTGATGCTCTTATCGCTGCGAATGCGAAGCTGATACCTGAGATTGAGCAGGGCATCGAAGCTCTGCTGCAGACGCTTGACGTTCGTGATTGGACCTACACATATCCGACTGGCTCGGGATTGCCCGGCAGCGTCTACGTACACTATCCGAGCAATAACTATATTTGGCCGCTGCTGACACTCTGTGCCGCATTGAAGAAATACGGTGCTTGAATAGACTTATTAAGCATATACAGCCAAGGGCTGCTAGAAATCGAACCTATCGATTCCCGGCAGCCCTTGGCTTGTATTCTATTCAGCATTCCAATTCGCTTACACCCATTTTTTCTGGAATTCCGCTATGTTCGCATATTCTTCCGTTAACAGACGCGACACGCGAATGTAGATACGGATGAGCTCATGATAGATTTCTGCATTCTGCTTATTCGGGTAATGATGATGGGAGCCTCCAACCATGTCTGCCACCACATCCAGTGAATCTACTTCACCAAGTGCATAGAGCCCTAGAATAACAGCCCCGAGGCATGAACTCTCAATACTCTCTGGAACGTGAAGCTCCTGATCAAATATATCGCACATCATCTGGCGCCACAGCTCAGAACGAGCGAACCCGCCTGTCGCTTGAATTTTAGTAGGCTTGCCCGTCAGCTCTTCAAGCGCCAAAAGAACGGTATACAGGTTATAAATTACTCCTTCGAGCGCTGCTCTCACAAGATGCTCTTTCTTGTGAAGCAGACTTAAGCCGAAGTAAGAGCCTCTTGCGTTCGCGTCCCATAGAGGGGCGCGCTCCCCTGACAAATAAGGATGGAAGAGGAGTCCGTCAGAACCCGGCTTCACCTTGGCAGCCAGTTCCGTTAACAGCTCGTACGGATCTAGCCCCAAGCGTGACGCCTTTTCGATCTCAGATGTGCCGATCTGATCTCGCACCCAGCGGAATATCATCCCTCCGTTATTCACTGCGCCGCCAATGACCCAGTGCTTCTCTGTCAGCGCATAACAGAATATCCGCCCTTTCGGATCGGTAACCGGTCTGTCCGTTACTGCCCGAATGGCACCGCTCGTTCCAATGGTGACTGCAACGACACCTGGTGCAATCGCATTGACACCCAGATTGGACAATACACCGTCTGTTGCACCAATGACGAATGGTGTAGATGGTGCTAACCCCATCTGCTCCGCATAGTTAGCATCTATACCGTCTAAAATGTAAGTGGTCGGAACGGGCTCCGACAGCTTCTCCGGCGTTACTCCAGCAACCTGAAGAGCTTCCTCATCCCAGGCCAGCTGCTCGAGATTGAACATTCCTGTAGCGGACGCCATCGAATAATCGATGACATATCGACCGAACAGCTTGAAGAATATATATTCTTTAATAGAAATGAACTTATAGGTGCGGTCAAACAGCTCCTTCTCATCATATCGAAGCCAGGTTAGCTTGGATAATGGAGACATCGGATGAATCGGAGTTCCTGTACGCATATAAATCTCGTGTCCATTCCACTCGTTTTTAATTTTGTCCGTCCACTCGGCACTCCGGTTGTCAGCCCACGTTATGCACTGTGTTATGGCCGTCCCATGCCTGTCTACCGCAATGACACTATGCATCGCAGAGCTAAAAGAAACGCATAATACATCAGCAGCTTGAACATTACTCTTCCGAATAACTTGCTGAACCGTCTCTATCACTGCGCCGAATATTTCATCAGGATCCTGCTCAGCAACTGCAGAAGATGGTGAATGCAAGGGGTACTCTATGCCATGACTTGCGACAACCGCTCCATCGCGAGTAAATAAAACAGATTTGGTGCTGGTCGTTCCTATATCAACGCCGATCATAAATTTCGTACTCATGTTTTCTTTCCTCCTAGATGTAACGCTTTAACGATTCCTGCCTTCTATACTACATTAACGTTCTTTCCTGCCGACTGCAAATGCCAAAAGGTTGCAGAGTCTGCCCTTCTAACAGTAATCTTAAAGGATCTCTACCATTAACTCATCTTCGTGAGGCAAAAGGAGAACAACCATCATGCCACAATTAATATTCCGAGGCGTTCCAGCAGACAAGCTAAGGAGCGTCAGTAACAGACTGGCGCAGGAGCTTGCCGACATATGCGAATGTGGAACGGACAACTTCACGATGGAGTGCCAGCACACAACCGCGATATTCGGCGGTAATGACGACGGCTCCTCCTATCCATTCGTAGAGGTGGGGTGGTTCGAGCGCGGGCAGGAAACGCGCAACAGCTTTGCTGCTGCGGTAACGGCCCATCTTGCAGAAATTGGAATTAGCGATGTAGAGGTCGCATTCCGTACCTATCAAGAGGACAGCTATTATATCAATGGGAAGCCGTGTCTATAGCTTGCTGAGTGAATGAGTGAAATGGATGCTTCATTATGTAGAAACAATAAAGGAACTGCCTTGTGGCAGTTCCTTTATTGTCTTTATTAAGACTCAATAAGCGTCAGTATTCTATAAATGATAACAGCTGCTTGTGCTCGATTAGCTACACCCTTCGGTACAAAAGTATCCGTAGTCATACCATTAATAATACCTTCTCTGGTCAAGAGAGCAATCGCTTCTTTGGCATAATCAGCAATGGCATCCTTGTCTTTAAACTTAGTCAGATCAGCATCGTCTGCTGTAATATCCGTAACTTTCTTCCATGCATTCGCAGCCATAATCGCCATTTCCTCACGTGTAATTGGTCGATTCGGATCGAATTTATTACCGCCAATTCCTTGTGCAATTCCCGCTTCTACCGCCGCAGCTACTTCTTGGTAATACCAATCCGAAGCTGCCACGTCAGTGAAGGATACTGTCGCGCTGCTGTCCTCCAAGCTGAATGCACGTACAAGCATAGCTAAGAATTGAGCACGTGTGACTTGAGCAAGCGGAGCGAATTTCCCCTCTGCTATACCATTAATGACTCCCTGCGCCGCAAGATGCTCGATGGCATCCTTAGCCCAGCCAGCAACTGGACCAATGTCGGTGAACGTAACAGGTACTGGTGTTGGCTCAGGACTTGGCGTCGGTGTTGGCTCAGGTGTTGCTGTCGGGCTTGGTGTTCCCGTCGTTGGCGGCACCGGAGTTGGTGTTGTATCGACCACACCATCATCCATTTCCCCAACCGCAGCTGATAGCCCTGCAGCATAGATAGCATTAGCCAGCAAACGGAATTGATGCTTCGTATGAGCGCGATTCAAGAGATCGTTGGAGAACATGGTTACATGCAAGTCACTTGTATCATAGGTGAAAGCCAATGTTTGCCCTTTTGCTCCTGTATAACCTGGCCACCATCCTGCTTTGAAGAAATCCTCTTCATTACTAATAGTAGCGATTACTTCAGCACCTTCTGGAACCGCAGTAATCCAAGAGCCGGATACCGTATACAGATATTCCTCACTGTCATAAGGAGCTGTAATCACACTATCCTGCACCAATTGCGCTTTGAACAGACCTTCATGTGAGGAGCCTGTTGTTGAGAAATTAAAGCCAGTAACAAGATTGGCATTCCTGAATGAATTCATTGCACTTCTGCCGAAGCCGATAAACGGCTTGCCTGCTTTAATCAGATTAGCATTAACACTGTTGATTAACACGTCGCTTGATGCTTGCTCCGTTGTTGTAACGAAGCCTAGTTCCTTCAACACAAATGCTGGTACACCGGTCGCAGCAAGCGTGGATTGTTTAAGAAGCTTGCCCTCTCTATTCCCTTTCTGAGGGAACGGATATACATTCAAGTAGAAGTGATTAGCAATGCTTTGGAGATTAGACTTGGATACGAGGAAATCTCCCGCTTCATATCCGTTACCGCCATTATCAAGCAAGGTAACTGCCTTTTTATTAGCCAACAGCTCGTTAACCGCTTTGATGGCATCATTATTCGTATTTTTGATAACATAATGGGTCGCATTGCCAGGTATTCCTGTTGATGAAGGAATCGTTACGGAAGAGACTGCATTCGTCTTCCCTGTAAATGCTCCCGACTCATAGATCGTATAGCTGTCGAAGCCCCTCATATCCGGGAAGCTCTGAATGATATCGGCATACATTTCTGTAAAGTCAGATACGTCGATTCCATCATACAAGACGAGGTTAGCATAACCGCGCTTCGCCTGATGCATGTTGACAATATAAGTACCAACCGGGTACGTAGTTGAGCCAATCGTCACCTTCGCAGTGGTCCGCTCGATCCTCACTCCGTTCCGAAGCAAGTATTTGACCATTTCATAAGCTTCAAGAGTATTTTTTTGCAGAGCGTTCTCTACTGGCAGTACATAGTATTCCGGGAAGAAGCTCTTGCCTTCCTCACGCGGACGGCCAATTTCTTCATTCTTGGCGTTAACCAAGTGAGGGTCTACCGCTTCGCTATCTGTTCCTTCAATACCACGCTTGTATACCTCGAGCTGATTCAAGAACAATTTCTCTTTGTTGTCTACGACATATTTGGTAGCCGCAAGACTGGCGAAGAACAAAGCACTTGTGGAATCTTCATTCAACGCTGGAATTTCCAAGGTGTGGCCTAGTGCGCCGTGATGCATCGCATACACAGCCGTGTAGGCAGGAGATGCATCGTCCCAACCGCTTGTGTAGCCTGGAGATACATAGCTAGGATCTGCCGCACTCTTCTGCTGCTCTACATAAGGGATATGGTAAGCCTTAATATCTGTATTTGCAATTCCCGCTGCTCCCATTGCATTAGCCTGCTCGACCATGCTGTCGATGAGCAGATCGAACTCGAAGTTCGGATCATGCGGAGGCGTACAAGGCTCTATCAGGAAGCTTCCTACAAAGCCATGAAGATCAAGGAAGGATAACGGTGACCATTTGGCAATCTCCGCCGTTACCGCTTGCGTCTCTGGCTGTGTTTGATAGGAATTATCCCTGTTCAAGTCAAAGCCATTCGCATTGGCACGAGTATTCTTCACACGGCCATCTGGGTTCTCAGTGAAATTGAGCAGGAATATAGCATTATCTAAGGCAGAGTCCATATTCAGTGTTACTGGCACAGGATTCTGAGCATCTTTGCTCGTGTTGTACGTTATACTATCCTCTGTTGCCATTGTCTCGAAGAAGTTAATGATTGCATCGATTCCCGGCGCTTCATCGGGGTGAATGTTGTTCAGCCATACCGGAACCTTATAGTCTTGTAATTGACCATTCTTGATCTTGGTCTGCAAGGATGCAGGATCATTCATCATAGCTGGCAGCGTTTCATTCACATACTGGTCAACGGAAGCTTTATCCTTCGCAAGTATAGTGAAGTAAATATCGCGGCCTTCTACGGATTGTCCGATTACACGATTCTCAATATAACGTCCTGTAGTTGCCTCTGCTTCTGCCGTAATTCTATCAATAGCTGGTTTAATCTCGCTATAAGTATGGAAGCTATCATAAGGCACTAGCTTAATAGGCGCTTTGGCAATGACATTGTCGAATTTGCCTGTAACCTCCAAATCCCAAGTTCCCATCATAGCAGGATAGCGGGAACGATGCGTTCCTGACAGGTTGGTCGTACCGTAGAGCAAGTCGAACTTGATGTTAGCTGTTACGGTCGTCCCATCCAATACAGGCGTTCCTTCCAGTGTAATGAACGGATCCCCGTTATAACCATTGGAGCCCCATTTCTTCCATTCCTCCAGCGGCTTGCCGCCATACGTCCATTTCAGATCGCTCAAGGTCGAAGTAGATGGAAGCTCGAATTGCACCTTGATGGTCCGAACCAATGTCATAGAAGCTTTATCATTGCTCAGCTCTAACTTCTGAGCCTCAGGCTCTTCTATTTCCATTAAAATAGTAGTGAGCAGTGTAACGAACGTATTCAGATGCTGTTCGATTCTTCCAGAATAATTTTCATTAATGTAGCTGAGCTTATCCTTGGAGGTATGCCATATTGATCCATCCTTCACCGTTTGGTCGTAGCCGTCCTTATCCCCTAGCGACCAGTTGGTTGCTTCCAAATAAGCATAAGGAATGCCTGCCTTATCGAACGGATCATGATCGCTCCAATTGCCGGTTGTACCTTCTGGATAAGCAGGATTCTCACCTGGATTCGTGATCACGTCAAGCTCCAAGCGATCGGCAATGCTTAAGCCAAGGTCTCGAACGAAGCCTGCTTCAGGACCTTTGCTGCCGTAAATATACATGAAATCACCAACAGCAAGGCTATCCATATTAATCATAGCAACCGTATTCTTCTTGTCCTCTGCTGTCATCTGAGAGACATAGTAGAGAGAGCCTCGTTTGCCAGCCTCTTCTGCACCGAATGCGATGAATTTAATCGTGTAAGGTGTAGAGATCGTAGACAATGCCGCAGCCGTTTCCAGCATAACGCCAACACCCGAAGCATTGTCGTCCGCGCCATTGCCTGCTGTCACCGCATCATAATGGGCACCGACAATAACAACCTTCGAGGAAACCCCCGGTTTGGTAACAATGACGTTGCTGGACTTACGATTGCTGCCATAAGTAAAATCTTGAATCTCTGCCTGATAGCCGAGCTTGGCGAACTCTTCGGCGACATAGTCGCGAGCGGCTACTTCTCCATCTGTGTTAGCTGCACGTTTGCCGTACACGCTGTCCAGAACATTCACATGACCTAATGCAATATAACCGGTATCCCCTTCAGCAAGGGAAGCACCATCAGCAAGCTTGGCTGAGAGGTTTACTAATTCCTCTTCTTCTACCACTTCCGGTTCAACTGATGACGGTTCCTCTCCCGCGGTTCCTTCTGTCTCCGGTTCAGCCTCCGTTACTACTTCTTCCGTAATCGTGTCCAATACGATGGACTCACTGTCAGGCTCCAGAGCAAAAGTCATAGTCGGTGCAATTACAGATACCGCAAGTGTAAGCAGCAGCATAAGAGATATCAATCTCTTAGACATCATTTTCCTTAACATGGTGTTCCTCCTATTCGATTCTTATCTCTAGTAATCTTGCAATAGAAAAACGATAGAAAAGAAAAACGACTGCGGCATCAAATCATGAGCATCTCTCCCATTCCGCAAAAGCATTCATTCATTTTGACTGCCATGCTGCATGCTATATAAATAAGAGCGTCAAAATCTGTATACAATATACTTAACACAATATACTTTATTCGTTAGATATCATAACATCAGCCTATCACTTAAACAAGAAAATTTTACTATAAACAGTTAATTCTTTCGTTTCACTCAAAATTATGTTAGATATAGTTACATATACCTATCCTGACACTGCTGATCCATAGCTATCCACGTATTTTTGACTGTTATAGTATCCGTTTTCCTAACAAAGAAGCAGCCAGCTCAGCAGCCAGCCTTGCTGTCCTTCTATTCGTATCCAGCATTGGATTAACCTCTACGATATCCATAGATGTAATTCGCTCCGATTCAGCCATTATCTCCATTGCAAAATGAGCCTCGCGGTAATTAAGTCCTCCAGGCACAGGCGTCCCCACTCCAGCAGCCTCCAAAGGGTCGAGGCAATCCAGATCGAAGCTAAGATGAACGCCATCCGTACCGTTGCCCGCTATTTCCAGCGCCTTCTCCACCACAGTCTTAATTCCCAGCCGATCAATATCATGCATGGAGAAGCAAGTAATTCCTTCAGAGCGAATAAGCTCTTTCTCACCTTCATCAAGGTCACGAGCCCCCACAATGACGATATTCTCCTTGCGAATCAAGGTACCAGCACCTGGTATATCCGTTAATTTGAACTTAGACAGTCCAAGAGCAATAGCCAGAACCATCCCATGCATATTGCCTGAAGGAGTCGTATTCTCCGTATTCAAGTCCCCATGAGCATCGAACCAGATCACACCAAGATTGTTATAATGACCGGTCAACCCAGCCAGCGTGCCGATAGCTATACTATGATCTCCACCAAGCACTATTGGGAAGGACTTACCCGAGACAGCCCGATGAACCTGTTCACCTACTAGAGCGCTCATCTCTTTCACTTCTGTTAGATATTTCATCTTGGGCTCACTCTTGTCCAATACACCTCTTCTCGGACAATCCACTTCATGCTCGCCAACCAGCTCAATACCCATACTGCGAATTTGTCTTATTAAGCCCGCTTGAATGATACTCTCTGGACCGAACTCTGCACCTGCACGCCCCCCTCCCAGCCAAAAAGGAACGCTAATTAGCCTCACCTTCTTCTTCTCCTTAAGCATAGCGATCATCCCTTCTGTTTTGTCGGAAGCAACTGCTCTATTCTTGTCCATATTCATCTGTCCTCTCTTACCAGGGGCGTTCTCTAATGCTCGTCCAGCAATACCTTCCTAATCTTCTCTAGAGCCCAATCAATTTCTTCCAGCTCAATAATTAACGGAGGCGCGAAACGAATCGTCGTATCATGGGTTTCCTTACACAGCAGACCTTCTGCCATCAAGCGCTCGCAATAAGGCCTTGCATTCGTATCAAGCTCCAGACCAATGAAGAGTCCGCGTCCACGAATATCCCGGATGTGCGGACTAGAAATTTCATTCAGCTTTTCTCTAAAATAATCCCCAAGATACTCGGATCGGTGTGCCAGCTTCTCTCCCTCCATCACGTCAATGGCAGCCACAGCAACAGCGCAAGCGAGCGGATTCCCTCCAAATGTTGAGCCGTGCGAGCCAGGCTCGAATACACCCAATATTTCTTCATCAGCAGCAACCGCGGATATCGGCATTACGCCTCCTCCAAGTGCTTTGCCCATAATGTATACATCAGGAGTAACGTGCTCCCAATCGCAGGCGAATCGTCTTCCCGTTCGTCCAAAGCCGGTCTGAATCTCATCCGCTACGAACAATACTTGGTGCTCTTTGCAGAGACGAGATGCGGCTGACAAGTAACCTTCTGGAGGAATAACAATACCTGCCTCACCTTGAATAGGCTCAACAAGAAAAGCTGCTGTATGAGGTGTAATCGCCTGCTTGAGTGCTTCAATATCTCCGTAAGGCACCAGCTTAAAGCCAGGGGTGAATGGGCCAAAATCCTTCTTATATTCCTCTGATGAAGAAAATGAAGTCACGGTTATCGTTCGACCATGGAAATTACCGCTGCATACGATAATCTCCGCTTGCTCCTCAGCAACTCCTTTGATTCTATAAGCCCATCGCCGGACAGCTTTTATAGCCGTTTCCACTGCTTCTGCTCCTGTATTCATTGCTAATATTTTGGGCTTATTCGTATACAAAGAAAGCTTCTCGTAGAATTCTCCTAACATACTGTTATGAAAAGCGCGCGAGGTCAGCGTTACTCTATCCGCCTGAGCTTTCAACGCAGCTATAATCTTCGGATGCCGATGGCCTTGATTTAACGCTGAATAAGCGCTAAGCATATCCATATAGCGCTTGCCATTCAGGTCCTCTACCCAAACGCCTTGTGCCTCATGAATAACAATTGGCAGAGGATGATAATTGTTAGCGCCATACTGCTCTGATAACGCCATGACAGCAGCTGTTTGTTGATTTGTCATGATTTCAACCCCAATTTGTATACAATATACATAAATAATCGCAGAAAACCTGAAAATCAGCTTTATTTTCTAGGTGACTGCTGCATTCACCTCTTCGTTACATTGGCTTATAGCACTTTAGATAAGAAGTCCTTGGTACGCATATGCTGTGGATTTTGAAAAACATCTCTCGGAGCGCCTTCCTCGACAATGACACCATCGTCCATAAACAGCAGTCGATCACCAACTTCACGTGCGAAGCCCATCTCATGGGTCACGATAACCATAGTCATCCCCTGCTCAGCCAACCCTTTCATGACATCAAGCACTTCTCCAACCATCTCAGGATCTAGAGCCGATGTCGGCTCATCGAACAGCATAACATCAGGCTGCATAGCTAGCGCTCTAGCGATAGCTATTCTCTGCTTCTGTCCGCCTGACAGCTTATCCGGATAGGCTTCGTGCTTATCCTCCAACCCTACCGTGCGAAGCAGCTCCATTGCGGTTCGTTCAATCTCTTCTTTCGATAGCTTCTTCTTCAACTTACGAGGTGCCAACGTCAGATTATCGATCACATTCATATGAGGAAAGAGATTAAAATGCTGAAACACCATGCCCATCCGCTCACGAATTTTATTCAAATCTGATTGGGTTCCCGTAATTTCCGCCCCTTCCATCCGGATCACACCTGCTGTAGGTTCTTCCAGACGATTCAGGCAGCGCAGGAAGGTGCTTTTGCCAGAGCCGCTAGGACCAATAATGACGACTACCTCTCCTTTATGAATCTCCGTATCAATACCCTTCAGTATTTCATTCTTGCCAAATGATTTGCGTAGTCCCTTAACTGTAATCATTGGCTTCTCAGCTTCCTTTCAAGTGCCGTTAATAGTCTGGAGAGTGTGAACGTCATAATGAAATATAGAGCGGCTGCAACTAACAGTGGTTTCATCGGAAGGAAGGTAACGCCTTGAATGGTTCGTGCATTATACATTAATTCAGCTATGCCTACTACTGATATTAAGGAAGAATCCTTAATAATAATGATGAATTCATTACCAATTGCGGGGAGCATGTTGCGAAAAGCCTGCGGCAGTACAATATAGCGCAGCGCCATTCCTCGCGTCATACCGAGAGAGCGCGCCGCTTCCGTCTGTCCTTTATCAATCGCTTGAATGCCTGCGCGTAAGACCTCAGCCATATAAGCAGAGCTATTAATCGTTAGTGCAACAACACCGGATATAAATGCGGGAAGATTAATACCGAAGCTTGTTAATCCATAATGAATAATAAAGATTTGAACCAGCATTGGCGTACCACGAATGACTTCAATATAAGTGGACGCGAACGCCTTAAGCGGCCAGAAGCGCGAAATCCGCAGCAAGGCAAAGACCACGCCGAGCACGGTGCCCAGCACCACGCCGAAGAAAGATAACTCCAGCGTATGCCATGCTCCTCTTAAATAAGTCTGCCAATGGTCTTCAAGGAATGAGAAATCAAAATCCATTTGCAACTACTCCATCCGTCCATTATTCACTAACCAGCTCATTTGCTTCAACAACGAATCGGTCAATATCTCCAGCTTCTTTCAAGCGGGTTATCGTCTTGTTCATACTATCTACGAGTTCCGTATTCCCCTTCTTAACAGCGATCGCTACTCCTGATTCATCTTCAGACTGTTCAATCTTAATATCTGATACGACAATAGCGGATTGCGTAAGCACATATTGATCAGCTACAGGCCTCTCAAGTATAACTGCATCTACACGGCCGCTAGTTAACTCAAGCACCAACTCAGGAATTTTACCTAGTGATGTCAGATTAGCTCCCTCGACTTCTTGAGCAATGCCCTCTTGAATACTGCCCTTCTGAACCCCAATCTTTTTCCCTTTCAAATCATCCATGGATTTAAAGGCATCTGCCTTATCCTTCTGCACTAAAATTCCTTGATCTGTGAAATAGTAGATTTCAGAGAAATCGACATTTTGCTTACGCTCTTCTGTAGGCGTCAGTCCAGAGATAACCATGTCCACCTTACCGGTATCCAGAGCCAGCAGCAGCCCATCGAAATCCATATCTTGAATCTCAAGCTCTGCATTCATGTCCTTCGCAATTTCTTTTGCAATCTCAATATCAAAGCCTACTATAGTGTCTTTACCATCAATTGTTTTATGGAATTCAAATGGAGCATAATCAGCGCTTGTCCCAAGTATGAGCTTAGTCTTCTCTTCAACTGGCGCAGGACTCCCATTGTTCGCTCCAGCTGTGGAATTCGTTTCTTTGTTCTGTCCACAAGCAGATAGCACTACCATTGCCGCAACCATAAGTAACATGAGCCTCTTCTTCAATTCGCATCTCTCCCATTATTTAATTAGTCTCTCTCACAAATTTGTATACAATATACATAACACAATGTACAGAAAACAATACACAGTGTTTACGTGAGAAATTATACCATCTATCTTTAGTGACCACAACATTAATTTGTATTTCACCCAACATATTCTAAAAATCGCTTATAGTATGTCATGTATAATGACATTCAATATAGTTCCTTCCCCTCCTTGTCGGAGCTAACCTTCAATGTTAAGATAGTAGTACCTATTTATAATAATAATAGTACATTGTACATCCTTTAATTATCATGATTGCTAGCATTCTCATATATTCAACAAGTGATTGCACCGCATGATATTGCTCGGACGAATTTGGCTATAATGACAATATTCGTCAAAGTAAGGTGACTATGTATGAAGAGGAGAATTAGGTATGCATGCGCCCAAATACCAATCGCTAAAAGATCACGTATATGATTATATTGCCGAAAAGATTCAAGATGGGACGCTGCTACCCAATCAAAAAATCAATGAGGCCGAGATATGCAAACGTTTGGACATTAGCAGAACGCCAACCCGTGAAGCATTGTTCCAATTGACGTCTGATAATCTATTAGAATACCTGCCTCGCCGAGGCTTCACCGTGAAAGCGTTCGATCCCAAAAAAAAGCTTGATTATTCTAGAATCATTGGCTCTATGGACGCACTAGCGGCTACCCTTGCTGTAGACTTTATGCAAAAATCCGATCTGGAGAAAATGACTGCTATAGTGGACAAAATTGACCATGATATTGATCAGCTTAATTTCGCAGATTATTATAAGGATCAATTGTCTTTCCACGAGCTATATACGTATAAATGTGATAATCCTACCCTGATTGAAATGCTGGTTTCCTTAAAGAACAGCTTTATCCGTCAATCCTATTCAAGTGAAGACAAGAGCAAGCTATCTTCTGTCCTAAAAGAAGTAAACAGCGAGCATCGCAAAATGATTGAGTTGTTCCGCAGCAAAGATAAATATGCCCTGGAATGTGCGCTCAAATACCATTGGCGTATTATTGATACGAACATGCTCTAGAGCAGTGGCTATAGACACAAAGAAGCCGGGATTCCTTCGCTGAAGGTCATCCCGGCTTTATCATTGCTTGCAGCTATGGTTAAGCTAATTTGCCAACTTGCTCTTTGATTGACTGCGCTTTGCTTCTGCAGGAGGCGCAAATTCCTTGAAAATCAAGACGATGATCCTGCACGGTGAAGCCAAATTCTCGTGCAACCCGCTGCTCCATCGGAAGCAGCCAATCTTCCTTAATCTCTTCAATCGTCCCGCATTCGACACATATTAGATGATGGTGGTGATGAGCTTGATCATTGCTGCGCAGATCAAATCTTGCCGCTCCATCACCGAAATTCACTTTCTCTACAATATGAAGCTCGCTGAGAAGCTCGAGCGTCCGATACACAGTAGCAAGCCCGATATCGGGATAGCTTCGTTTGACAAGCATATATACATCCTCGGCACTTAGATGGTCCTTCTCATTCTCCAACAATACACGAACCGTCGCTTCTCGCTGAGGAGTAAGCTTAGACCCCTTCTGAACAAATTGTCGGTTGATTGTTTGGAATTGCTCTTCTATAATCAAGGCTAATCACCGCCTCCATGTTGTTTCTTAAATATAATAATTATAACTTTAACATAATTATAAATTAGAAGCAATGAAAGACTGGCTATTGAATAGGAGCTGATTTCATTGAATTGTCCCATATGCGGAGAGCCGAATAGCTGTGGGCTGAGTACCAATCAGACTGAGGCTGATTGCTGGTGCTTCCATACACACATCCCAAGCGCTTTACTTAACAGAATTCCCCCTGAGGAAAGGAATAAATCATGTGTCTGCAAAAAATGCGTGGAGCAAGCACAATTAAAAGGTGAATTAAAACAGAAACAGCAGCCTTAATCCCAATTAAGACTGCTGCTTCTCATTATTTTGCCTTAGCATCAGCATCCGCCTTCGGCTTAATCGCAATTAGCGCCAATAGACAACATAAGACGGCACACCCTGCGAACAGATAAAATAACAACGACTCTTTATTTAGAATGAGTGACGTCACCGGAGGCCCGACAGCGACTCCAATAAATCGCGTGCTGCTGTAAAGAGAAGTAATCGTTCCCCTCTCCTGCTTCTCAATTCCCTCCGTAATTAGAGCATCCAGGCTTGGAAGAATAAGACCGATACCCGCTCCACTTGCGAACATTAGGGATAACAATACAACAATCCCCTTCGTATTCACCATTCCGCATCCCAGCATAGCTGCAGCAGCAACAACAGCCCCAGCAACCGTGAACCATTTCATTCTATTCTTGTTTTCCCCTACCATTTTGCCTGTGACAAATGAGGCTAAACAAATGGCGCTCAAAGGGATGGCCAGCAGAACACCTTTCCAGATGCCATCGATTTGATAATGATCCTCCAGTACAGAAGACAGGTAATAGAGGAAACCGAACATAATGAACATGGCAATGCCGCCGATAGCGAATATGGCATAGAGCCAATGTCCTTTTTCCGCTAAAATAGACTTGATGGAGTGTAGAAACTGCTTGATCGTGCTGCTCTCCTTCTGTTTCTTCTTAGGGGTATGAACGAACAGCAGCACAGCTGCAATTGAGATGATACATATGATAGGAATGATCGCCAAAGGCAAGTACCATACTACTAACGCCAGGGCCGAGCCCAGTATGGGACTCACTACTTTACCGAACGTGTTCGACGTCTCAATCATGCCGAGCCCGCTGCTCACCTCTTCCTCACTGTCGAACATATCGCCAACCAGAGGAAGGACAATTGGGAAAGCTCCAGCTGCACCAATCCCTTGAATGAACCGTCCGAGCAAAATAATGGCATACACATGCTGATCCAGCAGCCAGGCAGCAAGTCCTGAGATGGCTCCGCCAAGAGCAGCGAGCGATAAACCAATTATAATGATTAGCTTGCGGCCGTATCGATCCGACAGGTAACCGGCAATTGGAATACACAGAATGGAGATGGCTGCGTATACCGTTATAATTAAGCTTGACTGCATAGCTGAAATCTTCAGTTCCTTTTTCATCAAAGGAAGGACAGGAATAAGCATGGAATTAGCAAGTGTCATAATCAATGGGATGGAGGCTAATGCAGCCAAGTCCAATCGTTTCTTATCCTTCAAAGAAGCTCACACGTCCTCCCGCTTTGTCTGCCATATAATTTAAACAAATGCCCCTCATTTCATTCATGGATGTTTTGGTCGTTTCAGACTACAGGATTGTGATTTCAATCAATTTTATTTATCACCATGAGAACAAACGATAGTTTTACAATATCAGCAAGCTTCGTTATACTCTTGCAAAAGGGAGGGGATATGCAAATAATGGAAAAAGTAACTGGATTAGAGGATATTGTTGCAGCCGATTCAGACATTAGTCTGGTGGATGGATAACGAGGGTACTTGGTATATCGCGGTCATTGGGCTAAGGGCTATCGTGCGATGAAAGGGGCTTTGCACGGCGGTTATATACGAATATCGAATTTTTCGCCGCCGCTATCATGAGGGCCATCAAGCTGCCGTCTGATCTTTTCACACCAACATTCACTGTAGCAAGAATCGTTGGCTGGACGACTCATATGCTTGAGCAAGCCTCCGTCAATCGAATCTATCGTCCCCAGTCCACCTATACCGGCAGGCTGCCTGACGACTTCACTTCATAAGCTTGACTAAGTTCAGCCAGCTTCTTCAGCTCTAGATTGCGATGCTCTAGAAATTTTCTCATGTAGCGCTTAAGGATGAGCCGTTCAACAGTCCAGCCGATGATACCGAAAGGAGCTTCAAAATGCAGCGTATCCAGCATAATCGTTGCACCGCCCTGCTGCTTGAATTGATGGATATGCCTAAGACTTTTGAACGCTCCTTTTTGCGTCTCATCGACGAATAAATAAGGTGGATCATACTCCGTAATCTTAGAAGTCAGCCTCTGACGAATGCCGAAATGTGTCGCCTCGAAGGTGACGCTCTCGCCTCCCTGTATAGGACCCGAGGTAACGCCAGCTACAGCCTTCTCCTTCGTATGCTTCCACACTGTTCGAGTGTGAACATCAATATCTCTTGCTAGATCGAAGCATCGCTGGGTTGGAGCTTCTATTCTAATCTGTGTTGTTACCGTAACCACTTCATCACACCTTCAGTATTATGCCTATATCCAATTTACCTCATCATCCTAGTGATTGATAGTCTCATCCTTAGAAGCAGTTGTCTGAGCCTGAGAACGGATCGGATATAGATAAAAAAACACCACCGCGCCGATTAGTGCTGCGACTGGAATAAGGCCAAGCATTGAGCGGATACCCCAGATTGCAGCATCGGTCTGCTCAGCCGCATCTGCAACATACCCTGTCGTCTCTAAGACGACGCCCAGTACGACTGCCTGCAAGGATACCCCCCAGCGGACTATAAAACCGTTCATGCCGAAGTACATCCCTTCCCGGCGCTCGCCTGTGCGCTTCTCATCCTCATCAATCACTTCCGACAGCAGGATTTCAAGCAAGACCATTAGCCCTGCCAGCCCAACGCCCACAAGCGCCGCTGTAACCGCTGCTGCTGCTACGCTTGTAACGAATAAGAAAGGAAGCATCGCAAGCATATAACAAATGACAGCCACAATAATCGTGCTTCGCGGTCCCCATTTCTGAACTGCGCGTCCCCAGAAATAGACGAATGGGATCGCAGCTATGAATATGGCAGCAAGCAGAATTGTGTTGTTACTCTCAGGTGCCGCAAGCACGTATTTCGTGAAGAATGGGATCATCGCGGGCAGGAGAGCGAAGGTGAACTGAACGAGGAAGCTCCCTATAACATAGAACAAGAATGCTTTGTTAGAATAGGTGAATCTAATCGATGCGAGAAAACCGATGGTCGCTTCGGGTGCCGTACCTTTTTCCTTACTCGCAGTCAAGGTAATGACAAAGAACAGAAGAGCTACTGCTGCGAATATGGCTCCCATAGGACCCCAGCCCAAGTTCCCATATAGCATTGGAGGCAGTGCAACTCCAATAATCATCCCGACTATGCCAAGCATTTGCCGCCATGAGGAGACGTTCGCTCTTTCTTTAATGGTTACGAACAGCTCGGGGAAGAGTGCGGAATAGTTCAATACAACCATAACAAAGAAGATATCATAGACAAGAATGACGATGAGAAAATACCAAAACAGACTCATTCCTGTACCGATAGGGAACCAAATAGCTGTGAACAAAGCAGCTAACGGCACCATCCCGAACATCATGTAAGGAACACGTCTGCCGAATCGAGATTTCGTTCTGTCGGACATATATCCGAATAGTGGATTCAATACAGCATTGATAATTCCATGAATAACCATAGCCACGCTGATCAGGTAAGGCCGAACTCCCAGAACATCAACATAATAGAACACAATGTAAGTCGCGAATGCCTGTGCAATTAAATTTACAGATAAATTCCCCGAGCTGTAAGCTACCTTTTTACCTAAGCTTACCCCTGCCATTAGCTTCACTCTCCTACTATTCACATATCCAACCCCCTCCATTTTACCCGAAAATGTCTATTTATTCCACGAAATTAATGACCGCTTATTTGTCGAATGCTGTTGATGAATGTCCCTTTTAGACAAGCCATTTATTACTGCAGCCGCCTTCTATTCCGAAGAATTAATTGGATAGAATTGCACATTCTAAATTTCCAAAAAACAGAGAATAAAAGAGATAAAAAGAGAATTCTGAAGAATTAATCTAATTTGTTAGCGCTTTCAATGTGTGCAAACGTTTGTATTATTTCATCTCTTGGATTACCATAATTATGTAACCTACTCTCACTTCTTATTTAACTCCCACTAGTCTAGTGCTTCCCCAACATACTTAATCCAAAACCACGTATTTACAAGGATATTTGTTATCTTTTCTATTGACCGTTAAATTGTCTGCCTAACCAAGCATATTTGAAAGCGATTACATTTATAGCAGGCTATTACTCTTTCTAGGAGGTGGTACTCCCTACATTATGCAACAAATGGAAAACGTTTGCACAACACGTATTTCATTTAGCAGTTCCATTCTAATCCAATGAGGAGGTTCACAATGTCTACGGCAAACCGTAAGTGGTTATCCATGCTTCTGGCTTATATCATCGTAATTGCTTCATTCATTCCTTATCAATCGCAGGTGGCTCATGCCTCAGAGACCGTCACTACTACGGCGTCACAGCCTGCTTTTTCTTGGGATAATGCAAGTATCTATTTCACTATGACTGACCGATTCAAGGACGGCAATACAAGCAATAATAATTCCTACGGCAGGGTTCAGACAGATGCAACAGGCAAAAATATCGGTACTTTTCAGGGTGGAGACATTAAAGGTTTAACTCAGAAGCTGCAGGATGGTTATTTCACCGATCTGGGTATCAATGCGATCTGGATAACGGCTCCTTATGAGCAAATCCATGGCTGGGTCGGAGGCGGCAGCGGCGGTGATTTTGCCCATTATTCCTACCACGGCTACTATGCGCTTGATTATACGGAAATGGATAAAAATATGGGAACCGTAGAGGAAATGCGTGAATTCGTCGATCTTGCCCATTCCCAAGGGATTCGGATCGTCATGGATGTAGTCATGAATCATGCTGGCTATGCCACGTTGAAGGATATGGAGCAGTACGGATTCGGTGCCAGGACGATCAACAGCACATGGACGCCAGGCTCCGGTCAAACTTGGCATACTTATAATGATTTTGTAGACTTCACCAACGCTACCGCCTGGGCTCCTTGGTGGGGCAGCTGGGTACGTGCGGGTATTGGCGGCTACACCGCTTGCGGTGGCGATGACAAGACGCAATGTCTTGCAGGCCTGCCCGATTTCCGGACAGAGCTGACCAGCAGTGTTGGAGCCGCGAATGTCTTAACGACCAAATGGGCTCAGGAAGCCACTGGCTTCGAACCGTGGATCATCCCTGCTGCAGCCAATCTCAGACAGAATCTCAATCTGTCGCCTGCTGACTCTATTTCCAAATGGTTAGCCTCATGGGTGGAGGAATTCGGGATCGACGGGTTCCGCGTAGATACGGCCAAGCATGCCGATCTATCTGCCTGGAGCAAGCTGAAGACCGATGCCAACGCAGCACTTACTACATGGAGAGAGAATAACCCGACCAAGCCGGGTGCCGACTGGACCGATAATTTCTGGATGACAGCCGAGGTATGGGGCCATGGAGTTGGCAAAAGCGCCTACTTCAGCAACGGCTTCGACTCTGTCATTAACTTCGCCTTCCAAGATTCGAATATCAACTCCCTAGAGGGGACTTATTCCTCTTATGCGGCAGCGATCAATAACGATCCTACCTTTAACGTACTCAGCTATATTTCCTCACATGATACGAAGCTCTATGATCGAACCAAATTAATGCAGGCCGGAACTGCGCTTATGCTGCTGCCTGGCGGCGTGCAGGTGTTCTATGGCGACGAGACTGGACGGCCTTTTGGAGAGACTGGGTCAGATCCGTATCAAGGCACACGCTCCTTCATGAACTGGAATGCCATCAATACAAGTGTTCTGACACATTGGCAGAAGCTTGGACAATTCCGGAACAATCATCTATCAGTAGGGGCTGGCAGTCACAAACAAATAGCAGCAAGCCCTTATACCTTCAGCAGAACCTATGACAAGAACGGCATACAAGATAATGTTGTTGTCGTAACAGGAGCTACTGGAACAGTAGAGGTCAATGTGGGGTCTGTCTTCGATGATGGAGCAACGGTAAGAGATGCTTACACTGGCGTTAGCGTTATGGTCAGCGGAGGCAAAGCCGAATTTACCGCGCATGCGAACGGTGTCATCCTTATTGAGCAGACTCATCCATCCAACCTGCCTGCCCTTAGCGCCAGCCCAACAAGTGGCACGTTCAAGACAGAGACACTCGACATAACGCTGTCCCTAGCCAGAGCTACCGATGGCAAATATACATTGGACGGCAGCAATCCACAGCAAGGAACAACATTCACCTCTGGAACGCAGTTAACAATCGGCCAAGATATGGCCTTTAATGAGAGTAAGACACTCAAGCTGTATGCGGAGAATGAATTCGGCACTTCCACCAAGGAATATACTTTTACGAAAAAAGATCCAAATGCGCCATTAACGATACATTTTAAGAAGCCAGCTAACTGGAGTGCTCCTCTACTCTATTTTTACGAGACCTCTCCTGTCATAGCAGAGCCTCTCTGGGCTGCTTCACCTGCGATGACGTCTGAGGGCAGCGGTTGGTACAGCTATACCTTCATCGGACTCGATAGTGTAAGAGTTATTTTCAAAGACAGCAGCGGTCATCAGACTCCAGGAGTCAGTGCAGCTGGCATATTGATTACTCAAGACAGCTGGTACTCGGGTCAATTATATGATCATAATCCTGAGCCTGTAGATCTTGGGGCGCCGACTGTGCCGACTAACCTCACCTCCACGGCACATACAGATATAACAGCCTCACTGGCTTGGACAGCGTCAACCGATGATATCGCAGTTGCGGGCTATCAAATATGGAGAGACGGTGTGCAAGTAGGCACATCACCTACACCAAGCTATACAGCAACAGGCTTAACAGCATTGACTTCCTATAGCTTTACCGTAAAAGCCTATGATGCTGCTGGCAACGTCTCGGATGAGAGCAACGCCGTATCCGTAACGACAGGTCCACCTGCACCAGGCAATACCGTAACCATTTACTATAAGCAGGGTTATACGACACCTTATCTCCATTACAAGCTTAATGGCGTCTGGAATTCTCTACCCGGCATCGCTATTCCAGCAGCTGAGGTAGCAGGCTACAACAAAATTACCGTTAACATTGGCACAGCTACTCAGCTTGAAGTAGCCTTCAACAATGGAAGCGGAGTGTGGGACAGCAGAGGTGGACTTAATTATATGTTCCCTGCCGGTACATCGACTTACAGCGCAGGTACAATTACGAGCGGTGCCCCAGACTCCGTGGCGCCAGCTGCACCGACTGCGCTCCAGTCGACAGCCAAAACAAGCTCAACTGTAACACTCTCTTGGACAGCTGCAACGGATAATGTCGCTGTTACAGCGTATGATATTTACCAAGGCAGTACAAAAGTCGGCTCTACTACTGGAACGGTCTTAACGTATACTGCAGCAGGCTTAAGCTCGGATACGGATTATACCTTTACTGTCAAAGCACGTGATGCTGTAGGCAATGTATCCGACCCAAGCAGTTCCATCACGGTTAAGACTGAGACTGGCAATAAAGCGACCATCTACTATAAGCGTGGATATGCAACACCCTATATTCATTACCAGCCGATCGGCGGCGCTTGGACAACAACTCCTGGAGTCGCAATGCCAGCATCCGATATTGCCGGGTACAACGTCATTACAATTGATATTGGTGCGGCTACAGGCCTGAACGTTGCTTTCAATAATGGCAGCGGCACATGGGATAATAGAGGCGGTCAGAACTATCAGTTCACAGCCGGCACATCCACCTTCGTCGCAGGTACCATAACAGCAGGGCTTCCGCAGCCAGACAGCGTAACCTTCCATGTAACGCCGCCTGCTAACACAACCTCGGATCTGTACATGACGAGTACATTGAATAACTGGGCTCCAGCGGATCCGAATTACAAGCTGACTGCGAATACAGACGGCACTTACAGCATTAAGCTCGATATAGCCTCTGGTACAGCTTTTCAATACAAATTCACTAAAGGTGCTTGGAGCAATGTTGAGGTCGCATCCGGCGGCGCTGATATTACCAATCGAACCATTACGACTGCCGGAGGAGCTCAGACCGTCACTATTACCATTCCGCGATGGAAGAGCTGATGTGATTAGAGCGAATCAGGCTCCATAAACATAAAGCACTCCTGTTCTTCCCCCCTGTTGCTGCTTGGGGAAAGTCAGGAGTGCTTTTTGTTCAACCAACCTTTTTAACCATTCGTTTATACAGATGTCCACTGACGACAAGCACGCCGTCTTCTTCGTAGCCCATCCTAACGTACAGGGAGGCTGCTCGAGCATTATTTTCTTCCACGATGAGGGATACCAAGCTATAGCCTTCTTGAACAGCTTTCTGTTCGAACGCCTGCATCAGACTTTTCGCAATGCCTTGCCCTCGGAATCTATCATCCACTGCAATGGAATCCAAGTAGAATTCACCTGGTCTCGTCTCTGGTGTTATCGTATAATCTGCTTGGCCCGTTTCTCTCTTCACTCGTTCAATAAAAGGCTTATCCAGCTCTTCTGCATCATTGCCGCCATAGCAGACCAGAATGCCAGTCACGATGTCATTCTGTTTATCGACGATAACATGCTTATAGCTGATCCTGTTGCCTTCCTCTGCATAAAATAATGCCAATATCTCCATGGCTTCCTTCTCATTATCGACGCCGGCAAGCGAGCAGGCAATATCGCCAATTGCCGCATGAATGAGGGGCATAACTTGTGCAACATCTTCAATCTTAGCTGTCTGTATCATAGGAATACCTCACAAATTTATACTTTCTTCTTCTTTATTTATCGTAATATGTCCTATACTATCATGCTATAATCAAGCACAGGTGATTAAAACGATATGAACAACAATAATAATAGCAACTACAACACAAATAACAAAACGTATGTCAAACGACCACATGGCATCACGAATAAAAACATTGCCCCTGCCGCACTTGCTTCCGGTGATACAAGCGAGCAGCTGGTCGGTCATACAGAGAACGATGCCTACTACTTCCGTGCTTTGGAGCAGGATGGCATCCGCCTCAATAAGCGTCAAATCGCTGCCGTACGCCATAACGAAGGGCCTCTGCTGACGCTTGCGGGTGCCGGCTCAGGCAAAACCTCCGTGCTCGTCTGCAGAACGGGTTATTTGCTGTCTGTTCGCAGCATTCGTCCGCAGCAGCTGCTGCTCATGACCTTCTCCAAGAAGGCAGCTGAAGAAATGCGTGAGCGGATCAGCCGTCTGCCGAATATTCCTCATGGCGCAGCAGCTGCCATCGAAGCGAGAACCTTCCATTCCTTCTGTCTGCTGATGCTTCGCAGACGCGGATACAAGCAGGGTATTCTGGGAGAGTCCGGACGCAAGCAGATTTTTTTCAAGCGATTGCTCCGTGAGCGCAATCTGCATGAGACTTTCCAGCCTGAGACACTCATTACGCTGCTCTCGGCCTACAAAATGCAGATGATCGCCACTAGTGATCTCCCAAGCTCTACGGAAGAAGAGCAGCAGATTAAGCTGCTATTCACCCTCTACGAGGAATGGAAGACGGCAGCAGGACTGATCGATTATGACGATATGCTTCTTGAAGCTTACCAGCTGCTCCTGCGTGATGAATCCCTGCTGCGCACTTTGCAAAGCCGCTTTCAATATGTCATGATCGATGAGTTCCAGGACACGAACAAAGTCCAATACGAGATCATCAAGCTGCTCGTTGCCCCCCACCGGAACCTGATGGTCGTAGGCGATGACGATCAGACGATCTATTCCTTCAATGGAGCAAGGAATGACTACATTCTTAACTTCGAGCAGCAATTCCCCGGAGCGAAGAATGTCATACTCGATATCAATTATAGATCGGGCTCTGGCATTGTCGGGCTCGGCAATGCTGTCATACGCCATAATAAGCAGCGCCGCAGCAAGACGTTACAAACTGCCAAGCCGCATGGAGCTCCGCCTGTATTCGCTCGTCCTGGCAACAGCGATGACGAAGCAGAGCTTATCGTCAATACGATTGTGTCCCAGCAGAGCAAGAAGGAACGCCGCTTCGGAGACTTCGCAATTCTGTTCCGCACAGCAAGCAGCAGCCGTGCAATCTTCGATCAGCTCGTAATTAGACAAGTACCGTTCATCGATTACGGAAGCGGTGAGTCTTTCTATGAGCAGTGGGTCATTAAGCCTGTTATCGCCCATTTGCGGCTTGCCACCGAGCGTCGGAATTTCGATGCTATGGAGGCTATGCTTGCGACGCTGTATGTGAAGCCGGATCAAGCTATGGCGTTTATCTGGAATCAAGAGAAGCAGCAGGCCAAAAAATGGCCATTGATTCATCTTACCCGTTTTCCGGCCATTAAGGAATTTCATAAAGAAAAAATAAAAGAACGAATCAAGCTGATCCGCTCGCTGGAAGCCATGAAGCCGGACATAGCCATACGTCTGCTTCGCGGGCAATTCTATGATCAATTTATTGAGGCGAACAAGGGACAGAGCTTGACCGAGCACAAAGATTCGCTGAGAGAGATGCTTGATGAGCTTGAAGCTGCCGCGAAGCGCTTCGATAAGATTGGACCATTCCTAGCTTTCATTGATGAGATTGCGGCGAAGCACGCCGAGATGAAGCAATTGAAGCTGGATAATCGGACAGCCGACGCCGTTAACTTCATGACGATACACAAATCCAAAGGTCTAGAGTTTCCTATTGTGTTCGTGTGCGGTGTATCCGAGGGAATTCTGCCGCATAGCTCTGCGCTATCTGCGGATAAGAACAGCGATCGGAGCGCCATTCAGGTAGGCGACAATAAAGCAGAAGCCGCACTTGAAGAGGAACGAAGGCTTGCTTATGTCGCAGTCACTAGAGCGCAGGAGGAGCTGTATATCAGCTCACCGTCTTATTACCGCGGCAAGCCTGCGGCCGTATCACCTTTTATCCTATCTGCTTACGATTGAGGAGCCTATCAGCATGATTGAACCATTACAGCCCTTTCTTAGCCTCGCTGATGCCGTCATCCTTACAGATGAGCATCATCATATTCTGGCTGTCAACGCTAGCTATGAGACAATGACTGGCTATCAGGGATCAGAGGTTATAGGTAAAAAAGCCAGTATTCTACGAACCAGCTTCACCCCCACCGAAACACATAACAGCATGAAAACATCACTAAAAGCTGGGCGTTCATGGTCTGGAGTGTTCACGAATCGGAAGCGCAATGGGCATTTATGGCATTCCTCCATTACGATCACACCTTATAAGGTTGAGGATACACTCTACTATATTGGGGTTTTCCGTGAGCTCGAGCAGCTTCGGAGTGGATACTACTTGCCTGAAGAACGGATCGGTTCGATTCAGAGCTCACTACTGAAGGTTCTCGCTATATCCTGCGAAATCCGTGATCCTGGCATTGAGCCGCATCTCCTACGCGTTAAAGAGCTCACAGAGAGACTAACGCGCTCCCATAATGACAGGCTAGAGCTCGGCTGGAGCGAAGCCTACATGAGCAGATTGTCTTCTGCCAGTATTCTGCATGACATTGGCAAATCCGGCATACCGGAAGGGATTCTGTATAAGCCAGGACCTCTAGCGCATTACGAGCGTACCATTATTGAGATGCATACACAGATCGGCGCCGATATTATTGAGAAAATATTTAGTGATTTCAATGATGAATTGCTCATGAGCGAATTGACAGCCAGCAAGAATATTACTCTGCATCACCATGAGCGTTGGGATGGGATCGGCTATCCTCATCAATTGGCCGGTAACCAGATCCCGATTGAAGCTCGCATCGTCAGCGTGGTCGACGTCTTCGATGCGCTTACTAGCAAACGTCCCTACAAAGAGAAATGGCCCACAGAGCAAGCCTTAACCTACTTAAGTGAGCAAAAAGGGAAGCAGTTCGATCCTGAGGTGGTCGAGTCGTTTATGTTGTTGTTCTAGATGTATTTGAACTTATTTGGCTGTGATGGGATGGGATGGGATGGGATGGGATGGGATGGGATTTGCTGCGAAAAAGGATGGTTCTTACGATCGCTGTTGTCCACGGATTTCTTCTATTACATTTGAAAATGTAGAAATCCGTGGACAAAGGCGAACGCTTCGCTTCTCCAGAATCCATCCTCTTTTCTCCGCTCTCCCACCCACCGCCTCATTCATTCATCCATCTAGAACATTGGATGAGGGAAAGATATAGCCGACCGGATTTCTTGCGGTCGGCTATTCTTAGGGATGGAGTGGGTGGGGATTGCTGCGAAAAAGGATGGATCTTTGGAGCGCTGTTGTCCACGGATTTCCTCTATTACATCTGATGATGTAGAAATCCATGGACAAAGGCCCTTTCCGTCTACCGTTCCCCTTAGCATCCACCTAACGATTCTGTGCGGCCAAGATCTGGCTGTCATGGCACATAAAAAAGAAACAGTGGCAGCCCTGGATAGAAAAATAAAGTCCCACAATGCCACTGTTTTATTATACGTTACCCAATAGCTTAATGGTTAGTTAATGAGACTCGTCTTTGAAATGAAAATGTTCGTGATAGATAGCATCCATTCCAACTAATTTCCCATTCTTTTTATGGTAATACGAGAAATCTTTATTAATTGGCATTTTAAGAAGTTGATAATTATTTTCCCTAGCCATTGTCTCAATTTGTTTAATAGCTAATTCGCGTGTTGTATATAGTCCAACCGGAAAGAAATTCGGGAATGGCTTAGAAGTAGAACTATCTGCTACGAATATTCCCCAGACAAATGTATCTTCCAACATATCACCGCTCACCTTGCTTTCCAAATGTTATATTAAAGTTCTTAGTTAGCTCAATCCCTGTTTAAGTATTACACTGAACCTTTGAAAAAACGTTCTATATATTCGTCCTTTGTTAGCCCAAACAATATTGAATCGTAGTATCTTCCATTAGTGTAAAACACTTGCCGACGACCCCCTTCTTGAATACAGCCCACGTTCCTAAGCATTGCGGCCGATGCCTCGTTCCCTTCAAGAAAGTAATCATTGAATTTATTAAGTCTCAGCTCAAAGAATGCATATTTTAAGAGTATATGTACAGCTCGAGTACCGTATCCCTTACCTCGATAATCTCTGTCAATTTGAATCCCGATGCTAAAGGTACCATTTCTTTCATCGATACTGTTTAGATTAATTCCTCCAACATTTTCACCTTCCAAATTCTCAATAGTAAACATAATTCGATTTGATGAAAAGTCAGAAAAGTTCTCTGCAAAAGCTTTTGTTTCTGAAACCGTAGGTGGTAGCTCAACAGCGCATTCTAACAAGTGACGGATAATTAGCTATTCTGATCCGGCCAGGAATCTCCTTCTCTTCGGCATACCCAGTCATAATGCATACCGGCTTCAAATGTATCGGTGGCCATCTTGATGCCATTCTTAACGATTTCGACCCCTTCAAGATTGATTTGGTCCGTCAGATAGACAAGTACATCATGAATCCCACTGTCTCTTGCCGATTGGGTGATTAGTGCTAATACCTCTTTTTGTTCTATAGTCAACTCACTCAAGACTTTATTGATCTTCTCATTCTCTACTGTTTCCGGCCAGCCATTACCCGTTATCCAACGAGGATACACACTTGGGCGAAGTTCTACCAGATCATCAATGAATTCCTTATATAGCTCTAATGCTTGGTTACCCATCTGCGGACCCCCCATTCATATTCCTGATCTGGAAATTTATTTCATTTGATAATCAGCTAAAGTCTCCCTTTAGCTTAATGGTACAACTAACAAAGAACAACAATAAACAAAAAACATTTCTTAACATTAGAGTAATGCTATTTTATCGAGTTACAACTTGACGAATTGTTGAATCACCTAAAAGCATGTAAAGTTATGTATCGTAGAATCATTAAACTTCTATGTGTCGTCCAAAAAATAGTCAATAGTTATTTAAAAGGCTGTCGATTTCTCGACAGCCTGGACAGAAGAATTACTTCTGCTGTTCATTGTATTTCAAATGTAAAATGGGATAAGGGCGGCCTGCTCCATCCGTCAAATCTTCACCGGTTATTACGAAACCACTTTTTAAGTAAAACCTTGTCGCATTCTCATTTTGTTTATTCACATCAACGGACGTGATCCCAAAACTATTGATGCATGATTGCATAATATGTTTCCCATACCCTTTGCCAATTTTATCGAAATCGAGAAACAGTGCTTCCAAGTGATTTTCATTGATGGCGGTAAAACCAATGATAGAGTCTTCGGTATACCAGAGACGTACATCAAGATGAGGAAAATACATGGGTAATTCTTTTTTTATTTCCTCTCTATCCTTAAGACTCAAAAAATGATGAGTGCCCATTACCGATCCTTCCCAAATATTTACAATCATTTCATAGCCATTAACAGTTGCTTCTCTGTTTTGTATCATTTGGTTCTGCTCCTTATTTCAGTGAAAATAAAACCGCGCGCTTCGTTCGGCTCACCACGTCCTGAACGGCATTCTTGAGCTGCACGCTCTGATTGTCCAGAAAGTTGTCGGTTTTCTGCCGGATCGCGTTCATCTCTTGCATCAACTTGACCAGGGCGGGTCGATTTTCAGAGCCGTTTCCTTGGATTCCTTCATCGCGTTCGTTGCTTGCTGCGCACGCTTCGCTTCTCCGGCAGCTCATCCTTTTTCTTCACCCTCCCGTTATAAGAAGGCTTCAGAGGTAACTTCAATATGAAGGAATTCTCCTTCGATTCGAGATACAACAGGCAGCTCAGAGAGCATAACGAAGACTTGGTCACGAAAGCCGAACAATTTAACACCCGGGAAATAATAGTCTGAGCAGTCTAGACGAATTGGTGATCGATTAGGAAGCGCGAATGTATACTCCATCTCATTCTGCTTCATGTATGTGAGAAATGCTCTTGCTCTCACATACAGCTCGCCATTCAATCGAATGAGCGGATACTCTGTCTCATCTTGCGGGCATACACGCAGAGAATCTGATTTTACATTTTTTCTCCGAACGTTTAATGATGATGTTGAGATCTGCTTTCGTATAAGGCAGTCCTAGCGAGCGATAATAGGAGCCCTTCTGCAGCTGTACGAGCTCAGCCAAGGATATCAGGATAAATCCAGCAACAACTAACCCTGCTCCAACAACTTTCCCGGCAAATCGCCAACAATGACAATCATGAATCCAAACAATAACAACGCATACCCGCAGAGCCGCTGTAACGTAACTAACATGATGCTTCTCCTCCGTATCTACTCATTCGTTACTCCACATGCAGCTGCTGCTTACGGTCGTTATTACTCCAATTAGATATAAGTGCCTCGAGCCGATGAATAGCTATTATTTGACCGTTGTGAAATAACGATGAATCTTGGATAATTTCTCTTTATGCTTGCCGCGCGGGCTCTCCATGCTGCCGAATTCGAAGAACTTCACTTTTTTGATGCCTACATAATTGAACAGCGCTTTGCGCATTAATGCTTTGTGTGAGTTATTGAGCCAATATAATGGATAGAGCGCTGGCCCCTTCATACAGGAAATACAGACAACGGACTTGCCCTTCAACAGACCTTCCGGCAGCATCTTTCCTGTATCCTTGTATGCGAACCCCGATGCAAACATCTGATCAATATATCCCATAAGCATGGCAGGAGGACGTCCCCACCAGATCGGATATACGAATACGATTTTGTCCGCCCAAGTAAGCTGCTCCCTATACTTGGCAAGATCAGGATCGGCATGCATATCTCTTCTGCGTTTGTTCTCGTTAAACACCAAGACCGGGTTGAACCCTTCCTCATATAGATCCAATACTCTAATCTCATCAATATGAGCATTCTCCTTACTGCCTTTCAGGACCTCCTGCAAAAAAGCATAGCTTAAGCTCTTATGATTCGGATGCGTGTACACAACTAACAAGTTCATCGTCAAAACCCCTTTACTTATCATTTGATAAGTAAAAGATACCACAACCCCAATTTAGTTGTCAAAAGATAATTGTTTTATGATAATAAATTTGATATCGTAGCTGTAGAGGTGATCACGTGGACAATAATGTTCTGTTCCAAAAATTCGTAGCATTTACAACAGCCGTTCATCAAATATCAGCCGACTTTACGAAAGACGTGAAGCTGGAGGATATTACACCTGTTCAATACAAAATTCTGGAATACATTGCTGTCAGCCAGCCTGTAACATTAAGTGAAATTAGTGACTGCATGCATATGTCTATGCCGAACACGAGCCGAGAGCTGCGCAAATTAACGGAGAGACAATTATGTAAGAAGATTACCGATGAGGAAGATCGACGCAAGCAGTATATACATCTGTCGGATGACGGTGAAGCCGTTATGAATGAAGCTTTTGGCCATATTGAAGCTCGCCTGTCCGAACGAATGAGCCACCTCACCGAGGACGAACTGAAGCAAATCGAGCAAGCTCTTGATCTTCTCCAGAGCAAAGTGTTTTATTAATCCCTGACGGATTGCTGTTCTAACGCACTTCTTATCTTTACGTTACAGCCTAGAGCAAGCTCATTAAACAAATACATATACATCATAATAAAATCATTATTAAATCCTTTAGCTGTGAATCTCTTTAATAATTCTACGTATTCTCTATAAAAGGCTAGCTCATCATTCGCTCTTCTCGTCTTAACTGTTTCGTTCAGATATGCCGAGCATTCATCAACTTTTCTGCTGATAAAGGCTACTATTGCAGCTATTTTGAATTCGTCAATCAGTCCTTCTTTTGATTGCGCCAGTCCCCATTGTTCTTCATACCAGATCATCTCTTCATCGTTCATAATGATGTATAAAGGCTCGACCAGCTCTAGTTTCTTTTTCAATCTTCGAGCCCGGAACCAGCCAGTTATTCTCATCATACACGTGACAGCCTGCTTCTTATTGCCCGACCAATGAAGTATACACCGGCTCCCAGCAGCAGCAATCCAACTACTTGAACAACGATCCACAGAGGACTGAGGGCTAGGTCATATCCAATTGAAACCGTGCTTTGCAAGTTATCCACCGACTCATAGGCCTCAATGATATCTGGTACGTCAGTCGCTGTGAAATACATTCCTCTTACCATCTGAACAGCATAATAAACAACGACGAATATGATTCCTGTAGCGAGAGCTTTCATAATCGTTTTCCCCATCCTGCATCCCCTTCCTCCCATGCCTATTCAAACCTAATATTACCATATAATCCCTTCAACTTCTCCTCATGCTTATGTGATGTGCCACTACCCTGCAGTACGTACAGGATTATTCGCGAATGAGAGGCTAATTGCGAGGCCAGACTGCATTCATTACAGTAGATTAGCTGTAAAAGCACAAGTAGAGTCGGATCCGGTTAATTTGACTGTATGAAATACAGAATAAAGGTGCTTTTCTGCTGGACATGCTCATTTGGCTGTATAACATACAGGGCAGCTTCATTTTCCAAAAACATCTACACATCCTATAAACAAAAACGACTGCTCCCCGAATGCGTTTCGGAGAACAGTCGCTACCTATCCCTATTGCAGCTTATTCAATAGCTCTTGATATTGCTCATATTTCACGGTCCATATGTCCATGCGATCGTCAGTCTTCCTGCCATCCAGAAGGGCTTCAATGGCATCCAGGCACACGTCCCAGCCAGCAATATCCTTAGGAGTGTGGCTCGTGAGCTTCGTTATCTTCTCGATGAGAACCAAGCGACAGCTATCAGCCTCTGAGTACAGCTCGAAGCGGACGCTATCGTCTCCCCATGTATATTCGAGAATGGATTGCTCCTTGAGCTCGGTAATCTCCATCTCTTCAAAGGTCCCATCCTGCATATCGAACTTGAAGCTTCCACCTTCCCTTAGCTCGTCTACACTCAGCTCTGAGAACCACTGTGCCAGCTGCTCATTATCCGTCAGCATAGACCAGACCTTCGCAGCAGAATGCTTCGTGTGACGCTCGTAACGGGCAATGTAGCCGGCCTCTGCTTTCTCAATGACCGCTAATGGCATACTTCTCCTCCTTCATCAGACTTCTTTATATGCAAAATGGGACTAGCAGCTCGAAGTATATCTGCTGCTAATCCCATTCTTTAAGTATGCCTTACTCTGCTGGTGCAGTGAAGGAACGCTGTGCGAACTCAGCATCAAGCATGTAGAATGCATTGCTGTCTTTGTCGATACGCTTCAGCTTCTGGATGATGCCGTCGAACAATGATTCCTCCTCAACCTGCTCATCGATGAACCACTTCAAGAAGTACATGGTAGCATGCTCACGGTCATTGAGCGCGAGGTCAGCGAGATCGTAGAAGCGTTTTGTATTCTGCTGCTCATGCGCGTAACCATGCTCGAATGCATCAAGCATCGAGGTGTACTCATTCTTCGGATCGCCCATTCCTTTGAGAATAGCGCGGCGTCCACGGTCATTAAGGAACTTATATATTTTCATAGCGTGAAAACGTTCTTCCTCAGCTTGAATGACAAAGAAATTGGCGAATCCATCAAGACTGTCAGCGGAGCAGTAGGCTGCCATTGCAAGATACACATGCGCGGAATAAAATTCAAAATTCATCTGTTCATTTAAAGCATCTGCTAATACGTCATTCATCGCTTATGCACCTCATTTTTTATATTTGTCCTTATTTTAACACAAAAAGAAAGAACGGCAAAAGCCGTCCTTATAAATTTATCCAAATCTATGACGTCAGCCGATCATTTTCTTCAATTGCTTGTATAGTTGATCCGCTGATGATGCACTTACTGTATTAGACTTAATCACAACGAAGCATTCATGCTTGCACGTTCTGCAATTGCCCAGACAATCGCTTTTTTTCATTTTGATGTCGGGAAACTTATCCTTCATCGCTTTGTAGACCGGCTTCGTGCCGTTCTTGAGATTTTTCGTACAATACTTAATCTTCTTCAAGCCGTGTCACCTCACTACCGCAACGGTGTATTGATTACCTTCTCAAATGATATTAATTATCATTCCCGTTGTCAATAGCAAAGCGTGCTAGAAGCTCTTTTTATTTTTTTAAAAGCTCGACGCCCCGCTGCAATTGGCTGTCTTCACTGTCCAGCTTCTTGCTCAGCAGCTCGATCAGACGATAAGCTGTCTGGTCATTGAATTGGCCGCTCACGGCCAGCTTCTCGGTTGTCTGGAACTTGCGCAGCGCCGTCTCTGTCTCTTCATCGAACAATCCGACACTGCCAACCGGAGAATAACCAAGCTCCTTCAGCATCAGCTGCAGCGTCTTCACATCCTCCCCATAGCTGCCAACCATAAGCTCACTTCCGATAGGAAGTGGACTGAGGCTTGCGTATGCAGGAAGTGCTACCTCCTCATCAGGCGTTACACCGGCTTTGTGAATCCAAGTTCCATTCGGTGTCTTCCACTGCGCTTCCGTAAGACTAAGCACGGAGCCGTCCTTGAACTGTTGAAAAGCCTGCACGATTCCCTTACCGAATGTTTTCTCCCCGATAACGACAGCCCCTGCTGACTCTTTGAGCGCTGCCGTCAGCACTTCACTGGCACTCGCTGACTGCCCGTTAACGAGCACTGCGATAGGCATCGTCCAAGGTTCTTCCTGTGTCGATTTGTACGTAATGACTTTGCGCTCGTCTTTGTAGACGACCTGGAGAATAACCTTATCCTTCGGAATAAGCTTGCTCGCAATATCAATGGTTGGCTTCACCAAGCCGCCTGGGTTCGAACGCATATCCAGCAGCAGCGAAGTCATTCCTTCCTTCTTAAGCTTCTCGATTGCTTCATTGAACTCGTCGCTTGTCTTCTGGGCGAAGCGGCTAATGGTTACATGTCCGATTCCATCCTCCAGCATTTCAGCTGTTACCGTATGTACAGGAATAGCTTCACGGATGAGCTTAATCTCAACTGGCTCTGTCTGTTCGCTGCGCCGCAGCGAGAGCTTGACCTCCGAGCCTGTCTCTCCCCTGAGCATGCCGATCAATTCTTCGAACGTTTTCCCCTCCACCGTCTCGCCATTGACTGCAACGATGATATCTCCTGCCTTAATGCCGCCACGTTCGGCCGGTGCGCCCTTGGTCAGCCCTGATACGATGAAACGCCCGTCCTCCTGTCTAACCTCAGCGCCTACGCCGGAGAATTCACCTTCATAGCTATCCGTATAGGCATTGCCCTGCTCTTTGACCAAATATCTGGAATATGGGTCTTCAAGCGAGGCTACCATCCCTACTGAAGCACCATTAATAAGCTTCTCTGCATCTGTATCGTTCAAATAATCGTCTAGAATAGTCTCATACGAGGCCGCAAAATTACGAAAAGATGGTTCTTTGAGCATCGGATAACGTGAATCCATCCATAACCAGCCTAACAAGAATCCTGCTGCTATACAGATGGCTCCACCACCAACACATAGAGCAATCACCCTTTGTTTAGCTGCCTCACTTGTAAAATAGTTCAATTCAGTCACTTCCTTTATTCATCTCTGTCTGTCCACTATGCTGTCCTACTATTCTCAGCTTCTATCCTCCAATCCATTCGTTTCTATATCCGCTATCCTTCATTATAACCGAAAACGAGGTATAGCTTGAACCTCGTCTCTTTTTTAGCTACAATCAACCTAGCTTGTGAGAAACAGATAGAGCCCTGAGAGGAGCAAAACCGCTGTTATGTATAAACTTATTGCCATTGATGTAGATGATACGCTGTTGAATGATGAGCTTCTTGTTACGGAAGCAACCAAGCGCGCAATGGAAGAAGCCATTGCCCAAGGGGTTACGGTTACGCTTGCCACCGGCCGCATGTATGCGTCTGCTAGAAAAATCGCCGACCAGATTCAATTAAACGTGCCGATTATTACATACCAAGGCTCGCTCGTGAAGACGCTGCTGGACGGCCAAGTGCTCTATGAGCGCAGTGTACCTACAGATGCTGCCAAGCAGCTCTACGCGTATACAGAGGAGCATGGACTGCATCTGCAGCTTTATGTGAATGATATTCTATACGTCAAGGAAGATAACGAGAGAGCACAGAACTATTCGAAGCTGTCGAAGATTCCTTATGTCGTTGCCGAAGACTTCGAGCTGCTGCTAGAGCAGCCGAATACCAAGATGCTCATTATCGACGAGCCTTCCTATCTAGATGAAGTTGCCGAGCAATTGAAGCCGCTGATAGGTGACCGGGTCCATATTACGAAGTCCAAAGCTCATTATCTGGAGTTCATGCATAAGGAAGGCACCAAAGGACATGCACTGCGCTTCATGGCAGAGCATCTTGGCTGCTCCATTGATCAGACCATCGCAATCGGCGATGCTTGGAATGACCATGAGATGATCGAAGCTGCTGGTCTGGGTGTTGCTATGGGCAACGCGATTCCGGCATTAAAAGAAGTAGCCAATTATGTGACGCTTACGAATAACGAAGATGGCGTAGCCCATGTGATCAATAAATTCGTTCTGCAGAAAGCAGAATAAAGAACATCATTTTCAGCATAAAAAATAGCCTTGGCATGAAGCAGACTCGCTTCTAGCCAAGGCTATCTTTTATATACCAGCTAGAACCTGATACCAGACACCTTTCTTCGAGTAGAGCGTCTCTCTTATATCAGCCCAGCCGCCTAAATAACTAACATCGAACAGGCCCTCCGGTATCACATACCGGTCTTTCACCTCTTCGGCAATCTTCTCGTTCACCGGACGGAAGCCATAATCTGCGAATACTCGCTGCGCTTCATCGCTATGCAAATAAGTAATGAACGCCTCTGCTACCTTACGGGTGCCATGCTTATCCGCATTCACATCGACGAGCGCTGCTGGATTCTCAATGAGAATCGTATCCCGGGGAACAACGATATCATAATCCACACCTTGTTTAATGCGCGCTAACAGCTCATTCTCATAAGTGACGACAACATCTCCCACCCCATATTCGAACGCAGCCATCGAAGCGCGGCCGCTCTTATCAAGTGACTCTACGTTGGCGTGGATGGATTCCAGATAGCTTTTGGCATAGGCCGGATCTTTCTTGCCAGTCAGCTCCTCCGACTTCTTCAGTCCAGCACCATAGATGGCATTGATATCCCACTGTGCGCCGCCTGATGTCTTCGGATTCGGATACAGCACCTTAACGCCATCCTTGGTCAGATCATCCCAGTCCGTTATGCCAAGAGGGTTGCCAGCACGCGTTCCGAGTACGACAACCGAATTCGTAATCAGCCCCTCATTATTCTGAGCTGCCTTCCAATCATGCGTAATGAAGCCTGCGTCGGCTATTTTGTTCAGATCGCCTTCCATCGCCAGAATGGCAACATCCGCTTCGAAACCGCCGGCAATAGCACGTGCTTGCGTGCCTGATGCCTCGTATGATTCCTGGAACGTAACCTTCTGCCCAGTCTGCTGCAGCCAATACGATTGGAATTGCGGCAGGATCTCACTGAAGGCGTCCTTCACAACCGAATATGCACCGATTACAAGCGTAACATCACCGGCTTGTGCGGAAGATTCGGCATCAGGATCATTCGTCTGCTGGTTGCTGCCGCAGCCTGCTAGGATCAGCAGCATGGCAGCAAGCAGCAGGATGAGCATGCGCCGGCTTGTTACTCGATTAATAATCATGTTCGCATACAACTCTTTCTGCTTGGATGATGGTTAAATATGAATCGGCATCGGGTCGACCTTCAAGCTATTCTCCGATATCCAGCTCTCACTGTCATTGAATAAGTAAGCACGGTGCACCAAGACCTGCACAGGCTCACCTGGCTGCAGCACTTCCTTCTCTAGTGAACGGTACGTAATCAGCTTCACAGAACCAACCTGAAGCTCTACCATCCACTCGCTGCCGCGGAAATGCAGGGCCTTCACTGTCGCATCCAGTGTCGCTGAAGCTAAGCGAATCTCCCCTGGCTTGCCAATCTCAATATACTCAGGACGAATAAGTGCCTTCGTGCCAGGACGGCTCGCAGCAGATTCGAAGCCTTTCAGCACGGAGAGATCCTCCACAATTGTAGATTCGCCAATGAAGCTCGCCACGAACGGCGTCTCCGGATTTTTATAAATTTCCCAAGGCGTGCCCTTCTGCTCAAGCTTGCCTTTGCCAATTATCATAATCTCATCGGCTACCTCAATCGCTTCATCCTGGTCATGCGTGACGAAGATAGAAGTGATACCAACACGCTCGATCATTTCCTTCAGCCATGTACGAAGCTCTGTCCGAATCTTAGCGTCGATAGCGGCGAAAGGCTCATCCAGCAGCAGCAGCTGCGGCTCCGGTGCTAATGCTCTAGCGAATGCGACCCGTTGGCGCTGTCCGCCGGACAGCTGATGCACATGTCGATGCTCGAAGCCCTTGAGGCCTGTCAGCTCTACCAGGGACATGACACGGTCACGAATCTGGTCCTTCGGTGTTTTTTTGACCTTGAGGCCAAACGCAATATTATCATAGACCGTCATATGCTTGAAGAGCGCATAGTTCTGGAAGACGAAGCCGATGCCCCGCTCTTGCGGCGGCAAATCATTCACTCGCTTGCCGTGGAACAGAATATCGCCAGAAGTAGGAGACTCAAGACCAGCCAGCATACGAAGAATGGATGTTTTACCACCGCCGCTCGGCCCTAGCAACCCGATCAAATGACCTTTTTCAATCTCGAAGCTGACATTCTGCACGGCGTGAAAATCGCCAAAGCTTTTGCTTAGATTACGAACTTCAATATGCATGGCTTAATGCACTTCCTTTCGTTTTTTGGCCCATTCCATCAGCAGCAGCAGTCCGACGGAGAATACCGCCAGAACCAGCGCTACACCATTGGCAGCTACGACATTGAAGTTCTCTACATCCTGATAGACGAGAGTCGTCGCGGTCTGCGTCTTATTCATAATGTTGCCTGATACGACGAGCACGGCTCCGAATTCGCCTAGCGATCGTGCTACTGTCAACACAACGCCATAGATAACGCCCCAGCGTATCGAAGGCCATGTGACCTTCCAGAAGGTGTACCAGGAATAAGCGCCAAGTGTAGAGGCCGCTTCTTCTTGCTGTGCTCCGATCTCCTGCAGAACGGGGAGCACTTCACGCACCATCAGCGGAAACGTAACGAACAATGTAGCTAGAATCATGCCGGGTAGCGCGTAGACGATCTTGATGCCTACATCCTCGAACAGCGCACCGATTACGGTACTAGGCCCGAGTAGCAGGACGATCATAAGACCACCGATAACAGGTGATACCGCGAACGGCAAATCAACCAGACTGTTGAGCAGACGCTTCATTCGGTCTCCAATCCATTTGGCACGGACGAGATAAAGTGCGAGCATAACGCCGAACACGGTATTAATAGCGGTCACAACAACGACAATAATGGCAGTCATTCCAAGTGCATGAAGCGATTGAGGACGAGTAAGGCCATCGACAAAGCCGCTCCAGCCATCAGCCCATGACCCTGTAAATATTTCAATAAGCGGTATAATCAACAACAGCGTGAACACGATATAGGTAAGACTAATCCACAAATTCCTTACGCTTAGCTTCGATGTCATTGTCCTGGCCTCCTCGACTGAATGAGGTTAACGGTCCATAGGATAATGAATGAGAGCGTGAGCAGAAGCACCGATACTGCGGCTGCACCTTGCGGATTGTCACTTTCAATTTCACCAAAAATATAAACCGATGCAATAAGTGTTTTCCCCGGAATATTGCCTGCAACCAGCACAACAGCGCCGAATTCGGCTAATCCTCTAGAGAAAGCAAGCATCGCCCCACTTAGAATGCCTGGAAGCATAGATGGGAAGATGACGCTGAAGAAGGTCCGAGCACGAGAAGCGCCCATCGTATAAGCGGCTTCCTCCTCCGACTTATCCAGCTCTTCAAGCAGCGGCTGTACCGCACGGATAACGAATGGGAATGTTACGAATACCATCGCAATAACGATCGCCGGTTCATGGAATACAATCTCGAAGCCAAGCTTCTCAGCCAGTCCTCCTGCGAAGCTGCCAGGACCGAGCAGCAGCAGAATCATAAGACCTGTTACAGCGGTAGGGAGAGCGAATGGAAGATCAACAAGACTGTTGAGTAATCTCCTGCCGGGGAATCGATAGCGAATAAGCACCCAGCCAATCATCGTACCGATTAATACATTAATAACCGTTGCAATAATAGCAAGCTTGACGGTTAGAAGAACAGCCTTCCATGAGAGTGGATCTGAGATGCTGTCCCAGAACGGCAACCAGCCGCTAGAGAGCGATTGTGTGTAAATTCCTAAGATGGGGAGCACAATAAGAAAGAAAAAATAAACCATAATCGTGCTGCGGAATCCAAAGCTCCACCATTTGCTGCGAAACATGACATTCACTGTGACTTGACCTCCAGACCATCGGCTCGTGCCGTAGGTGATACAGAAACAATAAACAGAATTCCCATTGACTCACTTGGTATTATTAATTTATCAGACATCATTGGTTCTAGTCAATCCCAAATTAACAAATATTGAACGAATATGTGCATATGTACAGCTAGCAGAATAAGGCAGTATCATACAAAGAGGCTGTGCAGCATGCTGCACAGCCTCTTTGTATGAGATTAAATTTTCCTGCCAAGCTTATTCGCCCTCAATATAGTAGACGCTCTCACCTTCGGTGATAACGGCTTGTCCCCCAGTTAGATCAATAATCCAGTCGATAAAAGCTGGCGCCTGAGGCACCTCAGGCAAGCACCTGACGATCACACGATCGGTGAACTCCGTACCACCGACTCTTGTACCTCGCCCATGAAGCTCATTCTCCAGCTTCCCATACCAGGTGTAGTCGACATCCACATATACTTCCTTATGCAGCACTCTGACAATCTCGCCTGCGGCTTCAATGCCAGCTACTGCGCCGTCCGTATACGCTCTGACCAAGCCGCCCGCTCCAAGCATAATACCGCCGAAATACCGGGTTACAACGACTACTACATTTTTGAGTCCTTTATGCTTAATGACTTCAAGAATCGGTTTGCCTGCCGTTCCACTGGGCTCACCGTCATCAGATGCCTTCTGGAATTGATCGCGTTCACCGACCATATAGGCTGAGCAATTATGAGTGGCATTCCGATTCATCCGTTTGATCTCATCGATGAATTGGATCGCTTCCTCTTCCGTCTCCACAGGCTTCGCATAGCCGATGAACCGTGATTTTTTGATCACAATCTCCGCATTTGCCTGCTCTCTGATGGTCGAATAACGTTCTAGCATACTAGAAGAGCCGCCCTGCTGCTTCGCGGCCTACAGGCGCGCTTCGAGCTCGGCTTTTTCTTTCTCATAGCCCGGCTTGCCGAGCAATGCGAACATGTTGCGTTTGTATGCTTCCACGCCTGGCTGATCGAACGGATTCACGCCTAGCAGGTAGCCGCTGATACCACAAGCTTTCTCGAAGAAATACACGAGGTAGCCGAAGGTATACGGATTGAAGTCTGCAATGTTCACAATAAAGTTAGGAACTTGACCGTCAGTATGAGCAAGCAGCGTTCCTTCGAATGCTTTCTTGTTCACAAAGTCCATTGTTTTGCCAGTCAGGAAGTTCAAGCCATCCAGATCAGCAGCATCATGCTCGATTGTAATATGCTCAGTAACCTCATTCACTTGGATAACCGTCTCAAAAATGTTCCGGTTGCCCTCTTGAATGAATTGTCCCATGGAATGCAGGTCTGTAGAGAAGTCTACCGACGCTGGATAGATACCTTTGTAGTCTTTTCCTTCGCTCTCGCCGAAGAGCTGCTTCCACCACTCAGATACAAAATGAAGGGATGGCTCGTAGTTAACGAGAATTTCCGTTGTTTTACCTTTGCGGTACAGCGCGTTACGAGCCGCTGCATATTGGTAAGCTTCGTTCTCCGCCAGGTTAGGATTGCTGTATTCCTTGGCAGCATCTGCCGCACCTTGCATGATAGCTTCAATGTCGATGCCTGCTGCTGCAATTGGAAGCAAGCCTACTGCTGTCAGTACGGAATAGCGTCCACCAACATCATCAGGGATAATGAAGGACTCATAGCCTTCTTCAGTAGCCAGCTCTTTCAGTGCGCCTCTTTCTTTGTCCGTTGTCGCATAGATACGCTTGCGCGCTTCTTCCTTGCCATATTGGCGCTCAAGCGCTTCACGGAAAATACGGAATGCGATGGCAGGCTCGGTAGTCGTACCGGATTTGGAAATCACATTGATCGACCACTCGCGGCCTTCGATCAATTGAAGCAAATGTGTAACGTAAGTGGAGCTTATATTATTGCCTGCGAACAAAATTTGCGGCGTTTTGCGCTGTTCCTTTGTCTGCAGGTTATAGAAGGAGTTAGAGAGCATCTCTACGGCTGCACGTGCTCCTAGATAGGAGCCGCCGATACCGATTACGATAAGAACCTCGGAGTCGGATTTGATTTTGTCCGCTGCCTTTTGAATACGAGCGAACTCTTCTTTATCATAGTTATGAGGAAGGTCAATCCATCCCAGATAGTCTGAACCTGTTCCTGTGCCATTATGTAGTTGGTCGTGCGCGAGACGCACTTGCTCTGTCAGGTTGTCGATTTCGTTCTGACCGAGAAAACCTAGTGCTTTACTGTAATCGAATTGTACTGTTTTACTCATTATTGATAAAGCCTCCCTAAACTTGTTTTTCATGAAAGGTAATTCCTTACCCGGGTAACCGTGCTTATTGATCATTGGCTTAGGTTTTAGGATATCGGATTTACCTAGTAAAAACAAGTTAACAAACGATGAAAAATGAATAAAGAAACATTATAATGAAAAGAAAAGCCTTGATTGGTTGATGATACAACGAAGCTTGTTCCCGCTTCTTCATCCACAATTCAATGCACAGGAGGAAAGAGAATGAAAAACATTGGATTTATTGGACTCGGTGTAATGGGAATCGGAATGGCAGCCAACTTGCTGCGAAGGGGACATCAAGTTACCGTCTATAACCGTACCCCAGGCAAAGCAAGAGAACTGCTTGAATTGGGAGCACGGGAAGTGTCTTCTCCTCTAGAGGCTGTGCGTGAATCAGATATTGTCATTACGATGATCAGCAATGACGATGCGATCCGTGAGGTATACTTCGGAGATAACGGCATCTTCAGTGCTGTACGTGCAGGTACGACTCTGATCGACAGCAGCACAATCTCGCCTGCGCTCGCACGGGAGCTTGCCGATACTGCACTGCAGCATGGCGCAGCATTCCTAGATGCGCCGGTAACAGGCAGCAAGCCCGCTGCAATAGATGGTACACTCGTGTTCATGGTAGGCGGTTCTTCTGACACCCTGCAAGGCGTTGAAGACGTACTGCTGGCTATGGGGCGCAAAGTGATACCTATGGGGGCGAACGGAAGTGGCTCAACGGCTAAGCTCGCCCATAATACCATCGTAGGCATTAATGTCGTAGCCTTGGCAGAAGGTATGGCCATTGCTGCAAGCGGCGGCATTGATGGCCGTGCATTCCTTGAGCTCGTACAATCAGGGGGCGCAGCTAGTAAGGCAGCCGATCTCAAGGGTCAGAAGCTGCTTGATAGCAATTATGATGTACAATTTTCCCTAGCGCTCATGCTGAAGGACCTGCGGTTGTCATCAGTGATGTCAGACGGCCTTCATGTGCCGACTCCGCTGCTTGAAGCTGCTAAGAGCCAATTCCAGATCGGCGACTCCATGGGGCTTGGAGATTTGGATATGTGCAGTGTAGCACAGGCGTACGAGCTCTGGATCGGCCGCAAGCTGAGCGGGAACCGCGAAGAAACGAGATAGAGCCTGTTGGTGGGAGCTGCGCAGCAGTGGTCTTTAACTCCCGCCCCTCTAATAATGTGCCTTGTCGCTCAAAGGACCGGTTCCCGTCTGATTATGCCTCGATAAGCCGGAAAACTACCTTAAGTGTGCGGATCGCAGATTCTAAGCAGCCATTAAGACGAAAAACAGCCTTAGAGCTTGTTGTCCGAGGTCAGGATAACCCGCTGAATAAATGGAAAAGGCCTGTCCTCTATACAACTGAGGATAGGCCTTTTTGGACTCTTAATAGTAAGGTGAGATCATGAGATATACAACAACGCCTGTGAAGCTGACATAGAGCCAGATTGGCATTGTCCATCTTGCAATCTTGCGGTGCTTGTCGATCTGGTTAGACAGGCCGCGAACGACTGAGATAAGCGCAAGCGGTACAACAACGATTGCGAGAACAATGTGCGTCAGCAGCACGAAGAAATAGATGCCTCTTAGCGCGCCTTCTCCGCCGTACTTGGTCGATTCTGTCAAATAGTGATAAGTGACATAAGAAACGAGGAACAGCGTTGTGGATGTGAACGCAGCAGCGATGAATCGGCGATGCATCTTCACATTCTTTTTCATAATAGCGATCAATGCTATGGCAAGAGCTATGAAGGTGAAGCAGTTAAATATCGCATTGAGCAGTGGCAGTATTGTCACATCGAAGCCTATCTCCCCATCATAAGCCGGCAGGAAGAACAGGACCGTGATAATCCCAACCAACACAATCGTTAGAATCGCAACCAACGGGGTGTAATTTCTTTGTTTCATTTTATCCTCCTACAGTCGTCGTACAAGTTATATCTAAACTTTATAGGAATCAGCGCCGCAAAACAATTCGATTTCGGTCTTACTTGTCACGAAAAACCGAATTTTGCACAGAGGCGAGTCATACTTATGCCCAACATAACCATTAGATGAGGCACATTCTTCACAAAAAAATCCCGCTCCACTAAGAAGTGGAACGGGATTCTCTCGTTATCTTACGAGGCTTACTCGTAGATATAAGAGCAGCAGTAGTCTGACACTGTCGCTACTTGCAGCTTGAACTTCGTGTTAGCAGGAACCGTGAACTCGCCTTTGCCTTGGATGTGTACCCACTCGGACTCGCCTGGGAGCAGCACCTTCAGGTCGCCAGCAAGGATCTCCATAATTTCCACGCAATCCGTGCCGAACTCATAGTCGCCAGGAAGCATAATGCCCAGCGTTTTTTTCGTACCGTCTGCGAACAGAACAGCGCGGCTCGTTACTTTGCCGTCAAAGTACACATTAGCTTCCTTGACGATTGTTACATTTTCGAATTGTGACATGGTTATCTAGGCTCCTCTAAAGTAATCTACAGGACTGCTTTTACTTTGCTAACTACGTTCTCAACGGTGAAGCCGTACTCTTTGATCACACGGTCGCCAGGTGCAGATGCGCCGAAACGGTCGATACCAATAATCGCACCTTTGTCGCCTACATAACGTTCCCAGCCGAATGGATGAGCCATCTCAACCGCTACGCGAGCTTTAACTTCTGGAAGAATAACCGATTCTCTGTAAGCTTGATCCTGCTTCTCGAACAGATCCCAGCTCGGCATGCTGATGACACGAACTTGAATGCCCTCTTCAGCAAGTGCTTTCTGAGCAGCGACTGCCAATTGCACTTCTGAACCTGTTGCAATGATTTGCGCTTGCGGCTTGCCGTTAGCAGCATCGGATACAACATATGCACCGCGACGAATGCCTTCACGTGAAGCCGAGACAGCACCTTCAAGAACTGGCAGGTTCTGACGAGTCAATACGAGTGCTACAGGGTTGCTCTGATTCTCAACCGCGTATGCCCATGCTGCAGAGGTTTCGTTCGCATCTGCAGGACGGATAACAGTCAGGTCAGGGATGATACGAAGTGAAGCTAATTGCTCGATCGGCTCATGCGTAGGACCATCTTCACCAACAGCGATACTGTCATGCGTCAATACGTAAACAACCGGTTGTTTCATAATAGCAGCAAGACGTACAGCCGGACGCAGGTAATCCGTAAATACGAAGAACGTACCGCCGAATACTTTCAGACCGCTGTGCAAGCTGATACCGTTCATCGCAGCAGCCATCGCGAATTCACGAACGCCGAAGTAAATGTTGCGGCCATCATAGCTGCCAGGCTTAAATTGAGTCAAGCCTTTCAGATGCGTCATTGTCGAGCTCTCTAGGTCAGCGGAACCGCCCACTAGGTGAGGAACGTTCTTCGCAAGACCATTTAGTGCGTTACCCGAAGCTACGCGAGTAGATACAGGCTTGTCTTCTGTTGTATATGCAGGAAGGTCGGAATCCCAGCCTTCTGGAAGTCCACCAGAGATCGCAAGCTCGAACTGTGCTGCTAGTTCTGGATTTGCTTCTTTGTAAGCTGCGAACAGGGCATTCCACTTCTCATTGGCTTGCTCGCCGTTCTTCTTCACTTCTGCGAAGTGTGCACGAACTTCGTCCGGCACGTGGAATTGATGATCTTCAGACCAGCCGTAGAATTTCTTCGTCAGCTTCGTTTCTTCAGCACCAAGCGGTGAACCGTGTGTACCGCCGTGGCCGCCGATACCGCCTTTGTTCGGGCTGCCGTAGCCGATAACCGTCTTCACTTCGATCAATGTCGGTTTGCCAGTCTCAGCTTGCGCTTCTGCAACCGCTTTGGACAAAGCTTCCAGATCATTGCCGTCTTCTACTCGAAGGACTTGCCAGCCGTAGCCTTCGAAACGCTTCTGTACGCTCTCGGAGAATGACAAGCTAAGCTCACCATCAAGAGAGATATCGTTTGAATCATAGAGAACAACCAATTTGCCAAGCTGCAAATGACCTGCAAATGAAGCTGCTTCATGAGAAATACCTTCCATCAAGTCGCCATCGCCACAGATGGAATATGTGAAGTGATCAACAACGTTGAAGCCTTCCTTGTTATAAGTAGCAGCAAGCTGCGCTTCTGCCATAGCCATACCTACTGCCATTGCAACACCTTGTCCAAGTGGACCCGTAGTCGCATCAACACCAGCAGTATGTCCAACCTCTGGGTGACCTGGTGTCAGGGAGCCCCATTGACGGAAGTTTTTCAGCTCATCAAGCGGAAGATCATAACCCGACAGGTGAAGTAAGCTGTATAGCAGCATGGAGCCGTGGCCTGCAGATAGTACGAACCGATCACGGTTGATCCAAGTTGGGTTTGATGGGTTGTGGTTCATGTTTTTAGCGAACAGCTGGTAGCCCATTGGTGCTGCGCCCATTGGCATACCAGGGTGACCTGAGTTGGCTTTGTCGATCGAGTCGATCGCTAGTGTACGAATTGTGTCAATGGAAAGCTGGTCAATCGATTTCTGAGTAACTGTCATTACATTCTTCCTCCTAGATATCCATTCGTGTTTCTTGCGTGTTTTTCTCTCTATTTCTTTATATAGCGCAATGAATAAGCGCAATGGCTTTGAATATTGTACCACTCCAAAAAGCGGTTTGCCATCTTTTAAAAAATGTTTGCGGGCATCGTAGCGGCTTTAATTAAATACAACCGTTTTGTTATGATGCACGATAACACGGTCTTCGATATGCCATTTCACTGCACGTGCAAGCACGACGCGCTCAATCGTTCGGCCAATTCTTTTGAGCTCATCTACATTATCACGGTGACTCACGCGCTGTACGTCCTGTTCAATAATCGGGCCGCCATCAAGCTCCTCCGTTACATAGTGAGCAGTAGCGCCGATAATTTTCACGCCGCGGGTATAGGCCTGAGCGTAAGGCTTTCCTCCAACAAATGCAGGCAGGAAGGAATGATGAATGTTAATAATACGGTTAGGGAATTGCTCGATGAACTTAGGTGAGATAATCTGCATGTAACGTGCAAGCACGATAATATCCGCGTTATCGGACACAATCTCAATCTGCTTGCGTTCTGCCTCTGCCTTGGTATCTGGAGTAACCGGAATATGATGATAAGGAATGCCGAAGGATTCTACCATTTCCTTCATATCCGGATGGTTGCTAATAACCATAGATATATCAGCATCCAAATCCCCTGCTTTCCACTGCCATAGTAGCTCCATCAGGCAATGGTCCTCTTTGGATACGAAGATCGCAAGACGCTTCTTGCGACTTGCACGGAACGTATGCCATTTCATATCAAAGCGATCAGCCACTCGGGCAAAATCCTCGACAAGCACTGGCAGCTCCTTATCCAAATCGGATAGATCGAATTCGAAACGGATGAAGAACATTCCGCCCTCCGGGTCCATGGTGTACTGATCGGATTGAACGATATTAGCGCCATGCTCGTACAAGAAATGCGAGACGGCCGCTACGATTCCCGATCTATCGGGGCAAGAGATAAGCATGCGTGCTCGTCCGCTTGTTGAAGCGGACGGGTTGTTGTTCGATGAAGAAGACATGTAAGTCAAACTTCCTTCCTATAATAGTGTGTTCGAAATTTCATTTGTTACGCATTAACAAGCAGCTGTTTGCCAGCAAACCAAGCCGTAATCCGTTGGTTGATTTGTTCCTCTGTCAGTTCGGCTGGCAGTGCATCGCTTGCAGCGACTAGATCGTACAGACGCTCCATCGGCTCGCGTGGATCGGCTTTTTTGGCTTTGGCATCACTCTTAAGAATTTCCCAAGTCCCTAGTACGAAAGTACGCTGGTCGATTTCTTGCTTGCCGAAGAAATGATGCAGACGTTCAACATGGTCAAGGAAGGATTCGCCGAAGCGCCCCGACACATCACCGCGAAGAAGTGCAATCTCCGTCTCATACATCGGACGCTGCGTTTTGTCTTCCTTGCCAATCCAAGGTGTCTCTAGAATAAATGGACGACCAGCGAGCGCCTCATGATGAACAATCGCTTGGATCGCTTCATGTCCGAGCCAGCCAGATCCAACTGGTGTATGGCGGTCTTTGGAGGCTCCACGCGGATTTTTACTGTCATTGACGTGTACAACCGCTACGCGGTCCAATCCAACGATTTGGTCGAATTGCTGCAGAACGCCATCCAGATCGTCAACTAGATCATAGCCCGCATCGTGCATGTGACAAGTATCCATACATACGGTCAGACGGTGATTGCTCTGTACCTTATCAATAATTGAGGCAAGCTCCTCGAAGCTGCGGCCTATCTCTGTGCCTTTGCCTGCCATCGTCTCCAGTGCAATGTTCACATCGGTTTCTTTGGTGCCTTCGAGCACTTCATTCAGGCCCTCAGCAATTCTTGCAATGCCATACTCGGCATCCTTGTCCGTATACGCACCAGGATGAAGAACAATGTTCTTCACACCAATATGGTGTGTACGACGAATTTCTTCCTGCAGAAAATTCACAGCAAGCTCGAACGTAGAATCCTTGTAAGAGCCCAGATTAACGATGTAAGGCGCGTGGACGACGATCTCGCCGATCCCTGCACTTGCCATAGCTGCCTTGCCTTCTTCAATATATAAAGATTCGATTGGCTTTCTCCGGGTATTCTGCGGTGCCCCGGTATAAATCATGAATGAGCTCGAACCATATGATACAGCTTCCTTTGCTGCAGTCAGCAGCCCTTTGTCCGAAAAAGAAACATGGGAACCGATTTTCAACATCTTTTAAACGCCCCTTTCGGTTGATCAAACCTTATTTTACAAGGAATGTCGAAATAAATCTAGGAATACGGTATAATTCATGCTGAGGTGACTATCCAATATGAAATCAGCTCCTGATTGGTTCATGTATTTCATCGTATTCTGGGGAATCGTAATGGTCGGATTTATGGCAATCGGCGGATTCTTCATGTTCCGCAAGTTTCTCAAAGTGCTTCCTAAGCGTGATGGGAAGTCCAAGCTTGATTGGCAGAACTATTGGGTTGAACGCAGCCGCAGCATGTGGACCAACGAATCCAAAGCTTTTTTGGATGAGATTGTCGCACCTGTGCCTGGCCCTTTTCGTGACATTGCCAAGCATTCTATCGCGGCAAGAATCGGACAAGTAGCTATTGATAACGGAGCATCTGAGGTGACTCGGGCGCATTGCATAGAAGGATACATACGCGCCACACCGAAACGCGATTACCGGAGTCTCGTCTCGTTCCTTGATCGTCAAGGAATCGATTACAGCCCCTATCGCCATTTGCTTAATAAATAGGCCGATAGCCCGATGGCTGTTTATTTAAGCTCTAGGTAGTGTAATTAGAATGCAGCAGCTCCACTCTCCATCAGCTTGGCAAAAGAAATGAAACCTTAAACAGCTTGCTTTCGTTAATATTGGCAGGAGGTGGTTGTAATGAAAACAACTAAGAGTAAAAAGAACAGCACACGAATGGTAACTGGAGCGGTGCTTCTCGCAATTATGCTGACAGCCTCAGCGTGCGGAAGCAACAATGCCAACACACCGAATAACAACAATCAAGAAACCGCTGCCCCAGGCAATGTCGTAGAAACACCAGCACCGGAGTCAACGACTGCGCCAGAGGATAGCAATAATAATAATGGGGTAACGGAGCCTGGGACTGCTGAGCCGGATGCAACTGCTGACCCTAGCAACGGTAGCGGAAGCGGCGACAGCGATAGTGCTGCTGTTAAGACTGGGACAGGCATATACACAGGTCAAATAGATTCTCATTCTATTGAAATAGAAACCGATAATGGCCCGCAGGTGTTCCAGATTACAGACGAGTTCACAGACACACTGAACAACCTTGAATCCGATGCAGATGTGAAATTCGAATATACGGAAAAGATAGTTGAAGGCGGGGGCGAGAAGATCACTCAATTCTGGCTGACCCAAATCGATCAAATTCGATAAATAAAGGATGCGTGAGGGAATGCGGGTTGCTGTAACAGGAGGAACCGGCTTTGTCGGTAAAGCTTTAGTAAAGGCCCTACTGAACCGGAAGGATGAGGTCATCGTCATATCCAGAGCAGGCAGACGTCAAGGCTCAGAATCTGCCAAAGGATTGCATTATGTGACCTGGACCGAGCTTGCACAGAACCCAGCTAAGCTGGCAGGTGTTCATGCTATTATCAATCTAGCGGGAGAGTCCATCAACCAACGATGGACTGCTGAAGCGAAGAAACGTATTCTTGACTCCAGACTTACTGCAGCAGCACGCATTGCTCGAACCGTTCAAGAGCTAGATCACAAACCGGAAGTCGTTATTAACGCTTCCGGTATTTCTGCTTATGGCAGCTCATTAACAGAAACGTTCGATGAGTCTAGTCCAACTGCGGTTACCGATTTCTTATCCGAAGTCGTGAAGCAATGGGAGAAAGCCGCTGATGCTATTAAGGTAGAGCGACTCGTGAAGCTGCGTGTCGGTGTTGTTCTTAATAAACAAGGCGGCGCTTTCCCCTTAATGTCTCTTCCTCATCGACTGTTCGGTGGCGGCAGAATCGGCAGCGGTCAGCAGTGGCTCTCCTGGATTCATCTAGAGGATATTGTTCGTCTTATATTGTTCTCCTTGGACAACCGTGAGATTCGAGGGGCTATTAACGCTTCCGCCCCAGATCCAGTAACGAATGATACGTTTGGACGTTCCCTTGGACAAGCCATACATAGACCCCATTGGTTCCCACTGCCAGCATTCCTCATGAAAGCTGTCGTAGGCGAGATGTCGACACTGCTGCTTGACGGTCAACGGGCTTTACCGAATAAGGCCCTAGAGCATGGCTTTACATTCCGTTATCCGGATATTGACAGTGCACTGCAAGAGATTGCCGGTAAGGCTTAAAGGCAATCGGTTAGCGTTAAGTCTGACAATTATATGGATAGCACAATTTCAAATTCAGCTTTTGAGCTTTTTTTCGGTATTTCAGAACAATTCCACTCCATGATAACGTCGATCGCTTAAGACCCTCAGAAGGTCTTAAGTGATCGGAATTATGGCGGTAACAAGGAAATAAGGCCCTTGGAGGGCCTTATTTCTTTGTTGAAGGCCGATTGGGTGAGAAAACAAGAGAGAATAACGGAATTTAAGAGACTGAGAGGGTCTTAAGTGATCGATATTATAGTGCTAATAAGGAAATAAGGCCCTCGTAGGGCCTTATTTCTGTTGAAGGCCGATTGGACAAAGGAAACAGTCATATGGACGAGTATACCTTATTCACTCCTAGCAAGACCTATCCAACTCTACCGCTTCAATACGTATTTCGGTCCGCTCGTACCGGCCAGCTGAATGGTATCCTCCAGCTCCAGCTTGTAAGCCTTGTACGGAATCATCGTCTGTCCATTCAATAGACTCCCATTACGAGATCCGATATCCTTAACCTGATAGCTCTCCCCTGTTAGCAGCTCTACCTCCAGGTGTAGACGAGATATACCTTCTGCCGCATCCTCATAGCTTACATTCTCACCTGTTCTACCAATCGTATATTTCTTTTCTGTCAGGAGCAGCTTCGTATGTTCCCCTCTCCACTCTCTCTGCAGCCAAGCCGTGCTTGAACGATCAATAGACTGCTCCCGGTCTTCTTTGCCTAAAAAAACAGTAGGCTCAGGTGTGCCCGATTGCGTCTTAGGCAGTGTTGAAAAGGGATATGCTGACGGTATTGAAGCAGCTTCTCCATAATAGGGTCCAGTGCTAGGAACGGGCATACTCACTGCTGCTGAGAATTTCCCAACACCTCCTGATCGTTCTCCTAATGGGAGGGAGATCGGAATGAAATCATCAGGCTCCTGCTCGAAATTCGACTCCCTCTGCCCCTTCAGCCACAGAACAGCAAGACCGACTAATCCCGTGACAGATAAGCCAGCACTCATCAGGAATCCACCCTTAGCCATATTCGGCATATACAAGAATCTCCATGCGCAAGCTACTGCAATCAGAATAGCTGCACTAAGCACCCATTTTCTTGTACGAGACTCTGGAGCAGAGTGCTCTTCCTCTATTTCAAACTCATAAGGAGGGAGCTCCTCACTCCAATTCTGTCTGTCGTCTATTTCTTGCCCAGTCGCTGGCTCTGATCGTACATATTCCTGAACAGCTTGCTGTTGCTTCCCCGACAGAGGTGATGTAATTTCCCTGCCGATCAGCTCCAGCAGCGTTGTTCTGAGCTCCGCAAGCGGCCTCCCGCTTCCACTCAAATGCTGTAGAATTCGTTGCAGCCCTTCCCCATCAATCATGTCTATATAAGCTGTCCACCTAACAACTAGCGGCATCAAGCTGCCAATCCCTGGTACACTGCTGCCTAAATCAATATCCTTCAATGGAACATAAGCGACAGCTATATCACTTATCTGCTCGCCTACGAACAGATACTGGTCATCTAGCAAGCAGCCCTCCGGACGCAGCATGTAATGTCTGCATTCATTCAGTACTTCAACAATACTTAGCAGCATGGTATAGAATTGCTCCATTGTCACTTGCTGCATCTGCAGCTTATGCGAAAGCATCTTCCTGCCTGACAAGGCATACCGGAAGGTAATGACGCCATCAAGCTCGAACCATTCAATCGGGAGCATCTGAGGGATGCGACTGGATTGCAGCATCTGCAGCTCTATTTCATCTAACTCATCTCTACGAATTCCCTGCTCTCGACTAATCATCAACTCATGACCTCGACTCATAGAGAAATCCATCGTGAACATAATGGCTTGCCTCCTTTTCTTATATTCTATAGAAATACCCATACCGTCACAGCACCAGGTGCAACCGCCAGCATGAATGGGAAAGTCTTTCCGGCAGCGACCCATACTGGCCATTCTTTCCTTGTCTGTGCTTGGCTCTGGATGAACAACGACATAATCCCCATAGCCATCCGCCTTGCAAATGGTCGATTGATTAACAGTAATACGATACCAATCAGCCCAGCATAAAGAATGGCATACATCATCAAATACAAGATCGCGAGCGTCCCTACCCAAGCTCCAAGCGCTGCGAACAGCTTCACATCACCCGCACCAACGCCTTTGGCTATATGAAGCATGAATAGAGGAATGAAGCCTGCTGCTGCGCCGCAAGCAGCATATCCAATACCTGCCCATCCGCCTGTTATCATATGATAAAGGCATCCTCCAGCGAAGAAAGGAACGGTTAGCCAATTAGGAATTTTCAGGAATTTCATGTCTGTATATAAAGCAACAGCTACTATTATAAACGCAGCAGCAACAGGTGCATTCACGGTGCGGCCTCCTTCTTCTCTACAGTAAAATGCATCGATACCTGCTCTCCTGAGGCTGACGCAGCTGTCAGCTCCCAAATGCCTGGTGTCGTATTGCCTGATACGAGCCATGTCCACTGCACATAGCCGTTGTTATCAGCCGCAGCTTGTCCCAAGTTCTTCGCTTGGCTGTGACCGCTTTTATATACAACCTCAAGAGCTGCGGACGTTCCAGGAGCGGTTAGGGCAGTTACCGTCGCCTTGCGGCCTGGCCTTAGCGGAGTCGGTTCAATTGAGACGATCTGTATAGGGATCGACTCCGTATTCCCGCTATCATCCCTTGCGAGAATTGCATCACTTACCCATACTCTCTCGGATGCCCGTTCACGCAGTATAAGCTTCTTATTGATAAACGGCAGTCGCATTGGAAATTCATACTCTGCCTCAATTGTTATATAAGGCTCTTCTTTATCCTTCAAATCAGGCAATGACAGACTGGAAAGCTTGATTCTCTCCTTCTCAAGGATTGCTTCATCCGCATATTGCTGCAGCAGCGGCTCAACAGCAGTTCTGCCTAGCTCTGTTGACGCTGCATCAACGAGAGGCTGCCAATCTCCCCGCAGCGCTGCTTCGGCAACAGCCCCCACTGGATCTGGCAGCCATTCTGCTGCTTGTGCAGCTACCTCGCTCCATTCTGACATCGGTATGTTTATCGGCTCGAAAGATGGGATCGCTGAGGACATCTGCTGCATAGCCAGCTCCACAGGATGAATATGTGCAGCGATCTGTCTAGCTGTCTGCGATGCTGTTGCCTGCAGCGCCATCTGGACTGCGCACATGCGAATCATGACAATAAACAGAAGAAGGACAATAAGAAGCAGCGGCATAACGAGTGATGCTTCCAGAACAATACTTCCCTGCTCATTGCTTCGACGCTTGTTAATAAGACCAACCCATCGTTTGCGTCGTTTCATATCGTCCGTCGACAACCTTTCCCTGCAATAACCCGAAGTGGCCCACAAGCTGCATCACACCTGGCAGGAACCATAAATCTGCAGCAGCTTGAATCTCTCCTGTTACAGCAGTCGGTATCTTAGATAGAGTAACCCCACCATTCAGTTCGATGACGGCAATCATTCTCGCCAAGCTCACCGGATTGTCTGAGCCTCCATGTACAAGCATGAATAATCGCAAATAATCCGTATAGGACACGTCAACCTGCACATATTTGGACAGTGGTGCTGCTCCCCTTTCTGTGAATGCAAGCATGTCTTCTATCGTTTTCTCAAGACCATATACGACTGAACAAGATAAGATAAGAAGCGGATGTCCGGAAGCTCTGCACGCCGCTAATCCCTCCATTGTCCGAATAGCCATACGTATGCCAATCAGCTCCCCATAGGCCGCAGCAAGGTTAGCTGTCGAGCTATGAAATCCATAAATAATATACTCAGCCTCCTGATTATTGAAGGCTAACGAATGAGTGAGCTCGTTCGTATCGCCATTCTGAACCATAGCCCGCAGATTTTGCGGAGCGAACACGGAATACCGTTGCAGGACATACTCTCCCATATAGACGGAATCTCTCGCTTGCTCAAGCATATCTGCAAGCCCTCCGAACAGTCCGCCCATCAAGGAGGAGGCAGCTTCTGCTTCTTCATATGCATCGGAGGGTGTCTCACCTTTCAATGATGATTCTCCTGCCGATGGGGTAGCTTGGTTAAATAGGAGGTTATGGTTATACCTTTCCTCAACCTGCCGAACTACGCTCAGATGCTCTTCGGACTGCGGGACGGATGTCAACCCATGCAGGATGCCTCGTGCTTGCTTCCAGAGTGAATCTGCCTTCGCTTCCTGTGCCTGACGCTGCTTCCTAATCTCATTATTCGTCAGACTCCGTTCTCGCTGCTTCAATATGGAATCCGGACTAATATAGTCTCTCTCATATTGTTCATACGCCATTCGCATGTTAACGACACCTTCCATGAGCGTTTCATTGAAGGATTGCGGAGCTGCCAAGCTGGCCGTCATATTGGAGGAGAAGCCCCCTGCCTCCATATGAAAGGATGCATACGAGCTGCTCTGATTCGCAAGCTCTTCTTCATATTCTGTGAACCAGCTGTCTGGCAATACGAGTTCATCTGATAGCTGCTGGATTTCCTGCAGTTCATTCGCCGGATTACCGCCTGCCAACCGATACTCAGCCGAGCCAGTCACAGTCGAGCCTGCTACTCGGTCATAGCTATTGTCGACAGGAGCAGTCCTTGCCTCTTCTGCAATTCGTTTCATATCTTCATTAAGCTGCTCAGCTCCCTTAAGCTCTTGAATAGCTTTTCCATGCAGCTTCTCATGGTCATCCAAAACCGCTTGGCTCTTCTTGGTCAGCTCATTTATCAAATCTCTAGCTTTACGTTCATATGCCTCTCTCTCTTTCTTATATTTGGGAGGGGTTTGTCCTGTTGTAGACTGATCATGGATTGCCCACGCGGTGTACTGCTTGTACTCTCCTGCTAGATGTATAGCCGTGCTGCCTGCCGCTGCCAGCTCCATAGATTGGGCTGGAAGCAGACTAGGAAGCCCACTATTGCCAAGTGAATTCGCCGCCTGCTGCTGAAGCTCTAGAACGGCAATTAATCTTGCTTCTCTTCGATCATAGAGCTTTCTTAGGCTCTCCAGCAGATTAACCGTTACGGATGCTTCTTTCATCGTGGCTGACAATGGTGCGAACTTAGATGCCAGCTCTAATGTAAAATCCACAGGAGCTTTATATTTCATTTCTTCTAGAACTTGCCTCACAAAAACCGAATGGCTCCCGAGCACCTCGGCGTTATTCACATGTGCGGACTCCATCTGTGCGTTCACCATCCGCAGGCTATTGCCATAAAAAGATCGTTCCTGCTCCAGATTCGCTTGTGCTACCTTCGTATATATCGAATTGCCCTCTGTTCCTCCCCGGCCGAATAACCCATACCTCTCATAGAGCATGCTATCGTAGGCGGAGAGAACTGACCGCGCTCCGGCTCTGGCAGCATCCTCCGCCATTTTGTGCAAAGCGGCAATTCTCGCGTAATCAATTAATACAGATACAAAAAGAAGCAGAGCAGAGAGCACTACGACCGAGAAGATCGTCACTGCCCCATCATCGCGTTGAATTATTCTAAGCATTGTCACGCTTCGCAGCTTGCTCTCCCTCATTCCCTGCTTCTCCCCTTCATTTGCCGTGATATGGCGCAAGAGCGCTGCCTGCTTGAGAATTTCCTATTCCACCGCTCGACTTAGCAAATTTCATTGTATAATAGCGGACCATGTCCACACTTCGAATAAATTCAACCGGGTCAACAATCGTTGCAGAGGCCACTGACTTCGGTTCTGTCCTTCCTAGCATCCTCTCGAGTGGCACGAATGACACAGGCTGCTTGAGCTTAACTGTAATCCTTCGCTTCAATAGTTCAGGAGAGTAGCTAACATCCCCCTGGTAGGTTAGCCCCGCACTCCCCATCCATTCAGAGGCAGCTGCCATTTTACGATAAGCAAGCTCAGATTCTGTAGAAGTACTGTTCTCTTCTGCTGGCAATTGCAGTTGAATAAGGTCCTCCTTGTTATGAACACCAAACAGAGATTGCAATATATGGTCCTCTCCAAGTCGCCAATAAAGGCCATCATGCTGTCCTTCAATCAGCATTCCACTACGAGAATTGCGATAGCTGTTATCCCAGCTGAAGGAAGTCCGCTCCGCTGTAATAGATGCTGAATAATAGAGCACTACCTTCTGATAGATATACATACCGAACAGAATAAACAGCAGAATCAGTAGAAACAAAATCGGAAAAACGAGTGTTGATTCCAGCGTAAAGCTTCCTCGTTCCTGACTGATCCACTGATGCAGCTTCAGCCGCAAGCTACGAGAATATTTGGTCCGCTTGATCATCGGCTTTGCCCATTAAGCGTTCAATAAGCTCAATAATCCAGTCTTTGAACAGCAGCGCGATAATAATCACTACAGCAATAATTAGAATAACCTCTAGTGTGCCAAGTCCACTCTCCGACCGCCAAAACGACCTCATAGCTTTGCCTAATTTCCTCATTATCAATCAGCTTCCTCTCTCCATTTACTAGAATGTGTACACCAACAGCTAAGACATGAGCAGCATGGCAGGAGCTGCTACGAATACCATCAACACAAGCAAAATACCGACTAACGGAAAAACCAGCTTGGAGGATGCCTCCTCACCGCGAGTCCTTGCAACCGCCTTACGCTTGTCCCATAGCGTGTAAGACAGCTCTCTTAACGCGAGAACAAAATGCTCACCGCCTCTTCGGTAATTCAGCAGCAGCACCGTCGTAAATATGGAAACCTCCTGTACCGCACAGCTTCGATTGAAACGTTCTACCGCAGTGCTGAAGGACTCGCCGTTACGCGTAGCTTGAACGACTCTGGCCCATTCTTTGTACAGGGGATGCCCTGCTGTATCTTTTCCCTCAAGGCAGCGTGCCAGTGCTTGAAGCACCGTCTCTCCTGCCCCAACTAGCAGCATCAGCTTGCTCAATATTTCTGGGAGCTCTAGAATAATTGTCTGCTTGCGCCTTGCCACCAGCCTTCCAGCTTCCATGAATGGGCGTATGGACATAATTACACCAAGTACTATCCCCATTGCCAGCAAGGCTCGCTCTTGAGCTAACGAAGCTAGCAAGGTGCAGCCTGTTAATGCCGCATAACCATTACCAACTGCGGATGCAAGCTGCTGCTTCGTCTGACCTAACTGCCAGTCCGTCCCCCGAAGAATAACCAGCTTCACATGAAAGCTGCTAATAGGGAGCTGCAGATGCTCATACACACCGATTTTCTCAATCACGCTAGCGAATGGCTCCATAAGCAGCATCGTTCTCCAATCTAATGCCTGCTTCTTTTTCTTCAATAAGCCATAACTGATGGCCCAAAGTGTTTGTTTCCCTACGAGCAGCAGCCAACCAACGATCAGTAACATTGGTAGCAGGGCCATCCTCTCTCCTCCCTTCAATTGTGCTATACACGGATGCTCATAATTCGATGGATGAACCAGAAGCAGAGGCCAAGAATGGCTAATCCAATCGTCAGAAGAGCATAACCTGCTCCTCCGTATAGTGGAGCCATATAATCGGGGGCGGTTATACTCAGAAAGCCTAAAAAGACGAATGGGACGGCCATCATAATGCGTGCTTCGAATTTTTTTTGCGCGATCATGACCATAATCTCCTGCTGTACCTCGAGCTTCTCTCCTATCGTCTGTGAAGTTCGTTTCATGACCTCTACTAGATCTCCACCAGATCTCTTACAGGCAGAGAACACGTCGACGAACTGGGTCATATCATCAATATGCGCTCGACCTGCCAGCAGCCGCAGCGCATATTCGAGCGGCTCAGCATTATCCAATCGATATTTGATGATCTGAAATTCGATTAACAGTTCTGTCCTTGGGTCAGGATACAGCAGCTTCAGATCATCAAGTGTTGCGACGAAAGCATTCTCTACTGATCGTCCTGCGGCAAGGGAGGAAGTGAGTGAATATAACGCCTCTTTGAATTGCAGCTTAAGACGCTCTTTGCGACTGATGAGTAGAGATTCTCGATAGATTCTCGGAGCGATTATTCCGACTAATCCCAGCAATAGAGACAGCGCCACCGAATGATAGATGAGGTAGAATGCAGTGAATGCCATACCATAACCAACACATGCAGAGATGCAGAATTGCTTCGCTGTTAAGCGATACACGTTATAGTCTTGAAGTGAAGCTGGCTTCAGACCGGTATAAGCTTGTCCATCGAGCTCAAGACCACACCATGCCAATAGCGCTGCTAGTCGACCCCTAGTGCCTTGTCCTACTGATCTGCTATTCCCTCGCGTCAACCGGTTAGCAAGCTTCAAGCATCTATCCCCTCCTCCTCAGATACACCGGCCATTCGCAGCTTATCTCTGCTTCGAAGAGAATATTCGGTCCGCTGTAAGGAACCAATAACCTTCCCATCCGCTTCACCCTGCTCTACGAAACGGAATAATGGCCGAATCTGAATCTCACCTTCCTCCACTCCAGTCACCTCACAAATTTCTGTAACCCGACGAGATCGATCACGGAAACGAGACAAATGGATGACAATATCCAGTGCCGATGCAATCTGCTGGCGAATAACAGGTACAGGCATCTCTGCAGCGCTCAGCACCATCGTCTCCAGCCGTGCCATCATATCCTTTGCACCATTACTATGGCCGGTAGACATGGAACCCTCATGTCCAGTGTTCATAGCCTGCAGCATATCCAGTGACTCGCCGCCTCGTACTTCTCCGACAATAATTCGATTTGGCCTCATGCGCAGAGAAGCGCGAATAAGCTCCCTAACTGAGATCTCCCCTTTTCCTTCTGTATTCGCATTGCGCGTTTCTAGGGAAACCAGATTAGGCACGCTTCTAATCTGAAGCTCAGCCGAATCCTCAATTGTAACGATCCGCTCATCCTGCGGAATGTATTGCGATAATGCGTTAAGGAACGTTGTTTTGCCTGTTCCTGTTCCACCGCTTATAAAAATGTTGTATTGCGCCGCCGTCAGCAGCTTCAGAAATTTTGCCGCTTCAGCTGATAATGAACCAATCGCCACCAGCTCCTCCATGGACATCGGTCGTTCAGGAAACTTCCTTATTGTCATCGAAGGTCCGCGAAGTGCCACAGGAGGAAGGACAACATGGACACGAGAGCCATCCTTCAACCTAGCATCAACAATCGGAGACGATTCATTTACGACCCTATTCACGCTTGCGACTACTGCTTGAATTAAGTCCTCCAGCCGTTCCCTGCTCTCGAATGCCGTAGGAAGCAGATACATCTGTCCCTGTCGCTCTATAAAAACCTCCTCATGATGATTTATCATAATTTCCGTAACAGACGGATCATCCATCAGCGGCTGCAGAATGTCGAGGCCCCGAAAGGAATGAAATAATCGCCTTACGAGCTTTACCTTATCCGTTGCAGTTAGCGGGTGACTAGTGCACCAAGCGAATACCGTCTGCTCCACCATATTCATTAGCTGCTCATCAGATACTGAGCCGCTGAAATCCATTTGAGAGCGGATGCGATCACGAAGTTCGAGCGCAATACTATCGGTTAACAAGCTGCCCGACTCCCCCCTCCTTAATTAACTGCTGGAACAGCTTCTCCACAGCCGCTTTATATAAGGGTGAAGCCAACATAGCTGAGGCACCTGTCTGATGAATAACATCAACGGCGGGCAAATAATCAGATATCGTTCTATAATGCTTCACGATTGGTGCATCGGCTCGATGACGATTTATGACATACCTGAAGCGCTTTGAGGCAGTCTTGAAGCGTTCCTCCCATATGCTGCTCCCGTACTGATGAACGCATTCCAGCTTTTGCTGCACAGTCACATCATTCGTCATCATCCATATCACTTGATCACTGCGTTCGAGCATAACCAGCTCCAGTTCACTCAGACCATCATCCAAATCAACAATTAAACAATCATATTGACCAGTTGCGGCTATGGCCTGAACGACAGCATCTGCATCTATAGCACTAAGAGTCAGCCGATCATCCACATTCGAGCAAGGAAGTAAGAAATCACCTTTCAAAGCTGAATGACGCTGACGATGCTGTACCAGCCAGCCCCCAACCTTATCAGGCTGAGATTTCACCATATACAACAACTGTGAGAAGCCTTCCTCTGATCCAGCAGCTGTCTCCTTGCCCAGCCCTGCAGACATCGTATTCCAACGCTCCAGATTAAGATAAAATACACGTAATCCATTGTTCGCAGCTGTGTTCACCAATTGCAGGGCAAGCGTTGTTTTGCCTACTCCACCTGAGGCCGAACAAACTGTAATGATCCGCATTGCTTTCTCACCTATTGTGTGAGTAGTGCTGCTGCCTGATGCTGCATGTAGAGAGGCAAAGCTCTGCAGCAGCTCCGGCAAGGGCTGAAATTGCAGCAGCTCCTGATACTCAGAAGCTTGCCCCCTTCCAGTTACGAGAGCTACAATCGGCACATTAGAAATCGCGTCTCCTGCTGCCTCCAGCATACTTGGCTGCGCAGCAATAAGATCAGCTCGATAGCCACCCTTCAGAAAATGAACGAATGCCTCTGGATTCGTAAAGGCAGTCAATTGCCACTGTTTGCCAAATGGACTATCCCGCACATATTCTGCTAGTCTTCTAATGTATTCCTGCTCCTTCACGGCAACAATCAATTGATACCGCATGAAAGAAAGTCCCTCCTTCATCACCGGCAAACGCAAAAAAAGCACCGTAAAAGGCGCAGTTACCTGCGACCTTCTACGGTGCTTCCGTATTTGCCGATATAAGATTAAGAAGAATTTACCATATGGGGTGTTGTGTCGTCAATAAAAAACATAAGTTATTGGAATTAAAAATACTGATCTCGCCGTGTAATTAAGGCCTCAACCCCCAAAAAAAATGCAAGAAAAAAATGTGAATAAAAACCTAAAATAGATGGTTACAAACTGTATCATTGGTGCTATACTACTATCAATAAGTAGTACAAAAGACTTCATTAATTAATAGAAATCCCGATTACACTAATAAAATGATGAAGTCTAGTACTACTTATTGAAACACAATTGCTATACAATATGTAACAATGAGTGGTTTCGTTCAAATTGGAAGCGCTTTTATTATGATATGTGAAAGCGCTTCACAAAAAAAGGAGGAAAGACAAATGTCTAACAAGAAAAAAGAATGGCAAAATCTTTCTTTGGAAATCCTTGATGTTAAAATGACGATGGCACGCGGCGGTGGCGGCGGCGGTGGTGGTGGCGGTTGGCCCGGCGGTGGTGGCGGCGGCGGTTGGCCCGGCGGTGGTGGTGGCGGCGGTTGGCCCGGCGGTGGCGGCGGCGGCGGTTGGCCCGGCGGTGGTGGCGGCGGTGGCGGTTGGCCCGGTGGTGGTGGCGATCCAACTGATTCCTAGTCTGAATTGTACTTATTGAAAACAATCGCCCCTAGAATGGCCTATCGGCATTCTAGGGGCGATTTAATTACTATTGAACTTGAAACTCAGTTTGATATAAAAGAAGCTTGCGGAACGTTCCGCGTGTTTCCTGTGAAAGTTGATAATACCCTCCTTGCTGCACGATTTCACCCTTGTCTAACACGATTACCTGATCTGCATTACGGATAGTAGACAGTCTATGCGCAATTACAATAATCGTCATTGTACCCTTTAATCTATCCAAAGCCTCCTTAATCCTGTGCTCATTCTCACTATCCAGAGCGCTGGTTGCTTCATCAAGAACAAGCAGAGATGGCCTCCTCAGAATGGCACGTGCCAGAACAATTCGTTGTCTCTCCCCGCCTGATAATCGAATGCCTCTATCCCCAATCATGGTATCCAGCTTCTGGGGAAGCTTACTTACGAAATCATCTGATGCTGAGAACCTCAGTGCTTCCCATAGCTGTTCCTCTGTCGCATGAGGATCTACCATTCTCAGATTATCCCGTAAGGTCCCATTGAATAGGAAGGGGTCCTGAGCGACATACCCGATAGAGGATCTTAGAGCAGTAATTTCTTCACTACTTAGCGGCTTATTATCGATCAAGACCTCTCCCCTGTCTGGTTCTATCAACCCCATTAAGATATCCAGAAGCGTACTCTTTCCTGCACCCGATTTGCCTACAATAGCTGTCATCTTATTCGAAGGGATCTCAAGATTTATATTTGTAAGCGCATACGAAGATTGAGTACGGTCATAACGATAATATACATCCCGGCACTCTAGGCCAAGCTTCATAGGATCTGAAGAACGGAGAGGAATTTCTCTACTAATCGAGTGATCTTCATTAGCAGCACATTCCCGTTGCAGGTCATATACGATTTTGAAAGAAGGATAACTCGTCATGAACTGCTCCAAGCTTGATTGAATTCCCATGAACCTCGGCCATAATCTTGAAAAAATAAGAACGATCAGAATCAGCTGCTCCGGACTTACCTTCAACCAGCCTATTGCTATATATATGAAGAAAACAACCAATACGGCAGATACCGTCTTGTATAAAAGCTGGGAATAGCTGTTCACACGAACGAATTGAATATAGTTTGTCTCCATCTTCGTACATAAATTGTAGAACCATTGAATATGGGAATGCTCAAGCCGATTGCTCTTAATATCTTTCATTCCATTGAAATGGTCTGTTAATCCAGCAAAAAAACTCTGAGACAACTCATTAGCTGTTGCCCCTAGCTCGCGTGACTTATTCATATAGCGGCGGGAGAATAGCATAAGAAATAATCCAGTAAATAGAATAATAACCGTCATCTCGACGGAAAGCCATAAGGCGAATACAATCTGAATCACTGTGAATACGAGGGTTGTGCTTAGTCCAATAAGGAGACCAACACCCTGGCTTACTTTGTTTAATTGCGTGGATAATATTTCGTTGAAGTCTGATTTTCTTTTGCCGAGGAAGAATGACCATTGTGATTGCATTAAAGCTCTGTAGGTTTCTTTTCTTAAATCCTGAATGTAGCCCTGCTGAAGCTTCGTGCTCATGATAGCTTGAGTTCTCTGCAGTAATGCTTGCCCAATAATAAGCATCAGATAGATAAGAAGAACGATTGGTAAATTTAATTGGAGCGACGACTTATCGAGCCTCTCCAGCAGACCAGATACGACAGGAATGTTATCCATAGTAAAATCTAAAACACCAATAACGCCCAGAAGAGGAATAAGGAGATAAATGCTTATTACTTCGATAAAACTAATACACAGCATAGAAATAAAGTTAACGTACAAGCGAAAGCCTGCTGTAAGATGGAGTCTCTTTAGGAAATAAAATAAGTCCGACATGGAACAGCCTCCCTAAGCACTATGTTACAATATGTATCAATTATAGCATGACTATGGGAGTAGTCACAATGTCTTAGTTAGGGGAAATTAGTGTATTACCTAACATTAAACTTCTCTCAACATAAAATAAGCGCTCACCTCCAATGGAAGTGAGCGCTTATTTCATGAAGTGACTCCTGCCTGGAACTCCAGTAGCTTCTTGAACGTACCTCTTGTTTCTCTTGAGAGCTGCTGATACCCGCCCTGTTGAATAATTCTCCCGTCCTCTAGAACGACAACTTGATCAGCATTACGAATCGTAGACAGCCTATGGGCAATGATTATTATGGTTAAGTGTCCTTTTAGCGATGTTAATGCATCCTGTATTTTACTTTCGTTCTCACTGTCCAATGCACTGGTAGCCTCATCTAATACCAGTATGGACGGCTTCCTAAGAATGGCTCTCGCCAATACAATGCGTTGCCGCTCGCCTCCAGACAGTCTGACTCCTCGATCTCCAAGTACAGTATCAAGTCCTTGCGGAAGATTACGGACGAATTGAGCTGATGCTGAGAACTCCAGAGCTTCCCACAGCTCTTGTTCTGCAGCATCAGGTGCAACTAGCAGCAGGTTGTCACGAATTGACCCATTAAAGAGAAATGGCTCTTGGGGAACATAACTGACAGATTCTCTTAGAGACAAAATGTTCTGATTCGTTAATGGTACTCCATCCAGTAGAACCTGGCCTTCGTCTGGTAAGATAAGACCCGTTAATATATCAATTAAAGTGCTTTTACCCGCACCTGATTTTCCTACAATAGCAGTCATACTGTTTGCTGGAATATGTAATTGAATGTTCGATAGTGCATAAGAAGAGCCTTCACTATCATATTTGAAATACATGTCCTGGCATTCAATAGAATCTTTGATTACAGCCGGTTGTACAGTGATATGTCTTTTCTCCTGCAGCGTTAATTCTTTATTATTCTCGCAATCTTTAAGAACATTAGTGATATTCAAATAGGCAGGTACTGTCTGAATAAGCTGCTCCATGACGCTCTGCATCATTGTAAATTTAGGCCATAAGCGAGAAAAAACAAGGATGATAAGCATAAGAGCTTCCGGCTTCACCTCAAGAATAACATAAGAAAAATAAATAAATAGACCGATGATAATAGCCGAAGCAGCTTTGTACAATAATTGACTCGTTGATTGTAGTCTTACAAACTCCACATTATTATCTTCCATACGACGTGAGAGTGAACGGAGCCATGAGAGATGGGGAACTTCGAGCCTGTTGCTCTTGATTTCTTTTATACCATTAAATTGATCAATTATGCCTGCAATGTAGCTTTGTGATAAATTTGTTGATTCATTCCCGATTGTGCGTGCTGCTCTACGAAACTTGCGAGATATGAAAACTAATAACAATCCGCATACAAGAACGATTCCCGTCAACAATGGAGACAGCCAAAAGGCGAGCCCAATCTGTACGAGCATGAACACAAGTGTCGTTACAACACGTAAAGACAATTGTGTACCTTGGTTGACTCGAGCGAGCTCAGAAGATAATAAGTGATTAATATCCGATTTTCTTTTTCGCAGAAAAAATCTCCAGTTAGTTTGCAACAGGGTTTGGTAAATTTCCAATCGTAAATGGCTAACGAAACCTTGCAGAATAATCATTCCTTGCACAACCTGTAACCGTTGCAGCAGTGCCTGACCGATCATTAATACAATGAATAATCCTAATATAATAGCCAAGCTTACATTAATAGAAATACCTTGCATGAGCTCTACTACTTGTGGTATTAATGGAAGATCAATTGAACTCAGTGGAAATAAACCTACGAGCCCAAGCAATGGTACCAGCATCAATAGACTTATACTGTCAAGCAAGCTGATAAAGATCATCCCGATTATGGTAACGTACAGTTTCAATCCCGCATACCGATGCAGCTTACTCAAATAATTAACAATATATTTCATAAGCTCACCCTTTTCAATTGCTGCCTAGCTGTTGCCTGTTTACCGAAAATCGCGACGACTGCGAATTTCTCTCTACCTTCTGCACCAGTAAGGATCATTGGCCCACTGCGAAGCCAAGCATGGGCAATAAAAGAGCCGTGTTCATCCTTTGCTGTCCCCAAATACATGGTGCATTCAATTCCCCTTCTACTAAGCATCCTCATGCCGGCAATTGCCTTCACTAGACATTGACTCTCCCAAAATGTATATTTGCTCATCGTATGAATAACTCGTGATACCTGCTTAAGTGTTCTTACCTGAGAGGGATCTAACTCATACGTCGTTTCATTCATAGATATTCCTAAGGTAGGAGCGAGCTTAGCAAAAGGAATTTGCTTCAGAATTCGTGCCCAACCTAGATAGACATAAGCCTCCAATAATAGAAGCTTCATGCCAATTGGCAATTGCAGCAATCGGTACGCTTTAGTCCACACGGCTGTCTTCCTTTCTAAGCCTCTTACTCGCTTAATGTAATAATTCCTTGTTCATAGAGCTGGTGGAGGAATGACTGTACTTGTTCCTCACACGTCTTACGTTCAATTTCATACTCATTCAAAAGGGTTTCTACAATATGTTGACCCGATACAGGATCAGCTACAATATCCCATATTCTTCCGCCAACTGTACCGAGATTATAATAGGTCCCTTTGCTTATATTTAACATAACCTTCTCTTCATCCATATTAGTAACAAGATGACCTTCCGTTTGTACGAAGGATTTATCCAGAAGCTGTAGCTCAATAGACATGCTGCGTATCTCCTTTTTCAATGGAATTTAAGATATGCTCTACTAAATCATATGCAGAAAACCATGATTCCGGCCGTTGAAGCTGAATCATATTAATCTGTCCAGCGATACTGCCAATAGAACTGAAGTGCCATTGATTCATTCCGAGATAAGGAATAAAGTAATTGCGGTAAGTGTGATGGAGCAAGGCGGGGAGGCGTTCAAGCTTATTCAAGCTTCTGATTTGGACACTAGAGCTATCTGTTTTCATAAGCTCGAATATTCCACCAAGAGGAATAGCCTCAGATCGGAACTGTAACTGCACAGGAATTGCGAATTTCGTGTATTCATTCGTAAGAGGAGAATAGTCATTGTTCTTAAGACCTAACTGATCGAGGCTTTGCTGCCATAACTTCTGCTGAGGATAAGATGGTATAACGAGAGGCTTATTCTCTTCATCCCAAGTGACTGCAATGATGTCATCTGTCAGCAATCGATACCCTTTTTCCAGGAAAACAGCTGCAGTCGTTGATTTGCCTGCTCCTGAGTCACCTACGAATGCGTATGCCTTGCCGTCAATAACAACTGCGCTTCCGTGGAGCGGGAGCAAGTTCCTCTGCAGCAGCAGTGCACCCACACAAGACCCTAACAAATAAAGACGAATTCGAGCTTCATCACTTTCAGGTAAAGGCGAGATTGTGATTCTACTGCCTCCCTGCACACAGAAGATTGCTGCACCCGGTATTTGGATATACATCCTTTCCTCTTTGACTGAGAATCGGAAACCCTCTTCTACGATACCATGCTCGGAAGCAGGCATATAGCCATATTGGATGAGCACATCTGCTGTACCCTCTGTCGTATGTACCGCCTCGATCAGTTCTGGCAGAGGGATCTCACTGCACCATTTCATACCAAATGCTACATAACTTTTCTTCGATATCCCAATAATTGCTTTCACCCCCACAGCACTCATGAATAAAATGGAGCCCTTATACACCTTAATCTGCGTATAAGGGCACAGTAAGCAATTAATTATCTAGTAATTAAGATGGCTCACCAGGCAACGGACCGCCGATTGGGAAGTCAGTATTCCAGTCATTGATGTCAAGATCGCCTTTTTTAACCCAGTCTAAGTATTTTGTTCCGTTTCCAGCCATTGTCTCACTAACAGCCAATTTCTCTAGAACAGGAGCTTGCCATTGTTTTTTCATTTTTCTCACCTCCTCTCATAGCTATAAATGAATTGTTTTATTAATAAATCTGCATGCCACAAGACTGTGAAGTAAATATCTCGTATCTTCCTTCATCGCATCCGCTGGGTTTGGACGAGAGCCAATCTTTCGAAGCAAAGCTTTTATTTGCTCGACATTCATGTATCCCGCAATTGCCGAATCATTGCAATAATGCTCCAATTCTTCCGTCAGAGCTCCCCAAGCAGGAATCGATCTATGAAGCCAATCCGCCCCCTGAATACCCCGAATTCGTTGATTCAACCGTACACGGTCTGGCAAGTAATTGGCCGTCGATCTTCGAATCAGAGATCTGTCGTATCCATTCTGTACATATTGCTCGATAGGAACAGAGAGACAAAAGTTAACTACCCTTGGGTCACATGTCGGATCTCTTTCCCATACCCCATACTGGAGAGAAAACTTAGTTCTCTGTGTTCCCCCAACATTAAGCCATGATTGTTTTTGAAAATGATCTAGCCTCGATTGATATATGTCACTTTTGGGTTCATCATTCCACGAAATGTGATGACTCTTCAGTCTTTCATATACTTTGGTTCGTTCCGCAAATTCAGAGTTAATTAAAGATAAGGCTTCCTCAGCTTGTTCTCCTCGTGATGCAAGGCTGGGGAAAGTCTGTTGCATAATTACTCGCAATAGCAGCTTGCGTCTTACCCCTTTGCGTCTAGCGAATAACTTGGTCTCCTGATAGAAACGCCGCCATTGCAGCCTTTTTAATAATATGGAATAGTAGCCTATCGCAGGTCCCCATGAGATGGAATGATTCCCCATAGCCCCCGTCATTAATACTCCTATACCATCTTGGCGAGAGCGCTCATACATACCCTTAATCCAGAATGAATTTTCGACTGACTTAAAGGGCATTTCGAGCACTTTCAACCATTCATCCATACTCTCAACCGGATTTTTCCCGAGGAAATCCAGATAGTTGGCGTTAATATTTCCTATATGATTCACTGCCTCTTTGATAAAAGGGCTTTCATCTGCTAGTATTCGATTTGATGTCCAGTCATGAAAGTCACTAGTAGGTATATAGCTGTACGTATGAAGTACCTTATTCTGTTTTTCGAGTTCTCTCGAAGCGAAGCTCACAACAGCGCCTGAATCTAATCCCCCGCTAAGAGTAGAGCCTACTTGTCGAAACGTTCGAGTTCTAGCTTTAACTGCTTCTCCGAATACCGCTTGAAATGCCTCTTCGTACTCTCCATTGGACTTCAATTTTATTGGATCAGCATCACCAATTTGTTGATATTGATGCAGAAGAATTCTACCATCCTTCACAATAAAGGAATGTGCCGGCAAAATTTGAAGAATGCCTTCGTATGCCGTCGATTGCGTATCCGTCTCATCATGCACCATTGGTAAAGCTAGAAATTCTGATAGCCATTGGTCATTTATTTTTTTGATAACACCAGGCAATGTGAATAATGGCTCAATGACCGTACAAAATGCGAACCGCTGCTCATTCATCGTGTAATACAATGTCCGATTACCGAAAATATCACAAGCTCCATACAGCAGCTGCTCTTTCTCATCCCAAATGACGAACGCATATTCACCAATCAAATACTGAGGTGCAGCCTTACCCCATTTGCGATAAGCTAGTAGAATAAGCTCGCTATCCGTAATTGTTCCCCACCGATCACGGCCAATCTGGAGTCTTTCAAAAAGCTCTTCACGATTATCTATGATGGCATCTGCTGCAATAGCGAGTTGTCTTAGTTCATCATAGAACGGGTTCTGTTCATTCACCGACTCTGGGGTCATCCATTGAGCATGACATCCGAGAAAAACAGATTCATCAGAGCTGCTCCAGGTCTGAACATCGTCTGAAGGAAATAGGCTTAATGCCTCCATTAAATATAGCCCTTTACAATTCAACACTTGGTCTGTAAGTTCGACAATACCTGTAATTGCGCTCATGGCGTCCTCCATTCCAAGTGCGAGAAGTAGTTATAATTAACTATAAAATATGCTACGTTATGTATCAATTATAGCATGGATTAGAAATATTTCAACCTTTTATTTACAAAAAACTCCCTCTTTTTGCTATAGACGAAACTTATTGTATCATCACACTGGAACTAATATCTTGGTCCATCAGTCTTATATGCTTTAAATACAAGAATTCAAAAAATCCTGAAATCACTTCGTATGAAAATATTAATTTCATTAATCATTTAATTTCTCTCTAAAGCATCAACTATATCAGGATCAAAAACAGTATATGGCTGAATATATTAGATATAGAAGCAGCCAGTTCCATAATAGTATCAGCCTTAATTGTTATTATTCTGTTGAAATTTGGATCCCCTATAACCATTTCGAGGAGGTTAACTATCGCTTGTCATATTATTTAATTTTCAGGAGGTTGGTATAAGGACATGTCCAGTAATAAAACCGAAAATATGAAGATGAACAAATGGACTGATAATGATATAGTCCTTCAGCAGGAGCTAAATCAGAATTTCGAAGCATTAGACAAAGAAATGCGAGACAGAGGGGTTAATGTTAAATGGAAAGGAGCCAAAGGTGACGGAGTGACCGACGACACTTCCGCTATCAACGAAGCAATAAGCAATAGGAAGTATTGAAGGTGGCGTTGTTTTTTTTCCAACAGGAAAATACAAAATCAGTTCCCCAATATTAATGAAATGTGGAATTATTTTAAGAGGATCTGCAACAGTAGACAATATTAATGGTTCTACAATTTTTCTAGCTGACAATTCCAATTGCTCCATGCTGAAAACCCCCCGCGTCGATGGTGGAAGCTCTATCTATGCTACACATTACATGGCAATTGAAAACTTAGTTTTTGATGGAAATGGAGGCGGACAAACTTCTGAAAATATAGCAGTCATGTTCTGGGGTGCTTACGTTGGTAGTTATCTAAAACACGTATTCATTTATAATACGAAAGGCCCAGGGCTTTCTTTCAGATATGGTCTTGATGTATTTCTAGAGGATATTTGGCTAAGCTTTCAAATCACCGATGGATATGCTATAGAATTCAATAAGGATTCAACGAGTGGGCAAGACGGTCTTGTTAATATTAAGAATCTTTATGTCGAGAATACGATCCCGTTCGCAGTTGGAAGTAAAGCTAACTGGAATTCACGTGTAGATCAGACCCAACGAGGAAAAGGAATTCTTATTAATCGTGTAGCTAATTTGCAAATCGATAAAATCCACATGGAGGCTTTGGCTTATGGTATAGATATTGCAAGTTCTCATATCGTACACATTGGTCAAGTATCCTGCGCGCATATGGGGAATTCTCTATTGACTGATTCGGCGTATTTCCGTTACTTGGATACAGGAACAAGGGTATTTTATCTTGGGCACTCCAATGGGTATAATTCAGCTTCTGGCTTTTCAATTTTCAAGAAAAAATCTGGTCTAAACGCTGATCATTTGCCGGATATTTCTACTACAATAGGATTTATTGGAGAACTCTTGCTTATTGGGAGTCAGAACGATACTAAAGCATTAAGCGGCAACAGAGAATATATTAATAAAGCATCTGTCCGTCGGTTTGGAAGCCTAACTGAACCTGGTTGGCGTGTCTATCCTAGCGAAAACAAGGAGTCATACGTTGATTTTTATGCAAGTGAAGAATACTTTGGTCTGGCATCCACTTTAAATCAATCAGGCCGGAAGAAATTTTTACAATTCCATTCAAAAGGGACGTCAGAGGATCGAGTTGAAGTCAATGACCCCATACAGTTACCTGTTCGAAATAGTAACAAAGATCAGCTAGAGAATTGGTTATTGTATATACTGTCCGGGCGACCAGTTATAACATACGATGGCGAATCTCATAATATTGCTTCAATAGTTGAGGGAGATGGGCCTCCTGCCATTAATCCAAGGTATATAGGCCAGATATATATCGACTTTACAAACCGTGGAATCTATATAGCAACGGGTACTGGCAATGTAAAAGAATGGAAAAGATTGTATGGAGAAGTCCGTTCAGGCAACATTCCACCACCAAACCTTCCAGAATATGTAGGTCAACTTTGGACGGATGCAGTCAGTAAGAAATCGTGGATTGCTACAGGGATTGGGAATATGAATGAATGGCGACAGTTTGTAGGTCAGAATATTACTGGTTCTGGAGCACCAACAACTGCTCCGAATTTTACAGGTCAACAGTATGTTGATACTACCAATAAGGTGATTTATATTTCAACAGGAACATCGAGTATTGGAGAATGGCGAAAACTTGCCACCACTTAAAATTCATTGGAATTCACTATACTTGCTCGAACGATATTGCAACAAAAATCGCCTTGGAGCATAAATGCATGAGATAGCTGCGGTGAAAGCGTATGTTGAATGATTTCCTCGAATCTCCTGTACGCTTTCCACCACATAAGCAAGACAATGATGCATGTACTCGATACGATTAGCTTAAATGCTGAACTATATTGATCTATTTTATCCAGTAGCTTTGTGGATTTTCCCGGTGTAGCTTTTGAAAAAATAAACACTCTGAATGTATTACTTTCTCATAATCATTTTCTGTAAATATTTTTATTCAATCATATTCGGAATAATGTAAATTTATCCAGTTAACAAGATATCTCTTTTCAGGCTCAGGTTCTTTTGCCGAAGTGTTTGTTGAAAAAGGAGAGTTAAAGATTATCGATTAAAAATAGGTCTCATCCGGTCCAAAAACATACTTAAAGTAGTTATTGAATTTTTTTTGTGATTTTGCAAAATTTAATATATTGCACATATTCATCTGTAATTGCCCACTGCGCACTTCCCCAATATATGTCGAATCGAGCGCTATCATAGATGTATCCCTTTCTTAATTTTAATGGAACTAAAGCATTGAATTTATTTATTGATCCTTGAATAAATTATTATTTTTGAAAAACCAAAAACATTCGTATTTCCTTGTATGGTTCTTATCCTTGGAGCCTGTAATTTTACAAGCCCTTATAAACTCTATTAGAGAATTCACTTCAAAAAAATTAATGTTTTCACTATAAGGAACAACCTGATAGTCCAAGTCTTTAAGTAAAACATATCTATCGTAATTGCTATTCTACCTTTCATTAACGCTAAAGTGGCTTCAACTGAACTGTATGCTGCCCAACTTATAGCAACCCCTTTTTCAACAAAGAAAATGGATTTATTAGTTGATAGCTGATGTTTAAAAGGTATAATATCCGTTTTTTATCGATATGAATATAGACGTCGGCGTTATCAGTTTCACTTATTTTATTGGCTAATCGCGCTATATGATGGGGATCTATATGAGCTAATATTAAATATGCAATTCTAATGATATAACCCTCCTAAATAATCGTATATTGAAACAAACCATAAATTAATACTTTAAATATACTGAGGAATGGTCACAGGAACTTCCTTACTCATAACAACTACCTTCTCTTCAACACTAGCAGTTTGTCTCACAGCGATTAATATTAATAAACCACATAACCCTGCACTTCCAGCACTCAATAAAACATTTTCTGTAGACAGTGCAAGAACCATCCCTAATCCATAGGATATTATTGGAATTACTTTTGTATTTCGTTTTATTAGATGAGTAATACAGCCAATAAGAAACATAAGCCATAGTGTCATTCCAAATATTCCGAACTCATAAATTATTCTTAACCATTCGTTGTGTGCCACACGATTCGCATCGATTACCTCCCCATTAAATTGATATGGATAATATAGTCTTCCGACATACTCTGAAGTAGATGTGCCATGTCCAAAGTATAGCTCAGTAGGAGAACTATTTTTTATTTCACGAATCATCCCTGCATTCATAACTTCACGAAATCCAATTGTACCACTGCTTTCTTCCTCATCGTCAATTAAAGCATACAGCCCCGCAAACAACCGACTTGACTCTTCAAGTTTCTCCTTATGTTCCATTACGTAATTGTAGGATAAGAAAATCCCTCCAATGAATACACCAATAGAAGCACAAACGACTCCCATATGTAATGAACTTACTCTACTGCGAGCCAAGGTATAAATACCTAATACAAGACAGGCCCCCAAAAACCAAGTTCTGCTTCCATTCATTACTAAAAATATCAAAAGAAGAGAACTTAGGGTGATCTTACTTAGTAACGTATATTTATGATTCCATACAACCAAAGCTAATAAACCGACTAAAAAACCTGCATAAGGCTGGGAAGCCATAAAGCCTGTAAATCTGGAATATTGGGAACCATAAGTTTGTTCTACAACATAAGTTTGTATAAATCCTAACGATAAAGTAACAATTATTGTATTTGTAAGAAATCGATTATTCAGTAGGCTGTGTTTACTAGCTTCTTTAAAGATAAGGTAGGTCAAAAATATCCCTACCAAATTGTAGAGAACCTTAATTCCTGCTAACGTATTTCCTGTTTGAGACCACAAAATTGCAATCGATACATAAATAGTAAATGAAATCCATGTAATATATGGAAATTTATTTTTAATGCTGTTTTCTTCTATACGAATATCCGGTAAAGTTTTTTTTCTTAAATTTCTGAATTTCAATAGAATTAGCAAGGGCACAATAATAATTTTGATAATGTTACCAGTACCAGGCATATCAATATTACACATTATAATGTAGGCCAGCATTGAAAATTTCAGTGGTAAACATATAATCACTAGTAGCATTCCATAAAAAATTAAATTGGCAACCATTTGTCCATCCATAGAAAACCTTCCTTTCGCGATCCGCGTACTCAATTAAAAAAATTCGAAAATCAATACTGGAGCTGAGTCTCTTATTACGAATAACAGAAATTGTACCCTAATCGCTTGCATTGATTAGGGTACAATTTCCATACTCATCATCAGCTTCATTCCATCATGCTGACTGTCTCCTCTTACGACCCCAGAGCCATAAGAAAGGCTTCAAAGGTATATATAGAAAATGAAACGGTTGGGCAAGGGGAAGTAAAAAAGCATCTTGCTGGGAAGGTAGAATTCTTGCCAAATAATATTTTATTTTTTGCTTACTAGTTAATGTTGAGAGCAGAAATTTCTTATATTCGTTTTCCACATACATTGGATTACGGTGACTTTCCTTGATACAAATGCAGGCTAGGGATAAAAATTTTTTTAATTTATCATTTATATAAGTAGGTTCAATCGAATCAGGTATGTTTGTTCCTAATAGCTGATGTGCAAGTATGCAAGCTTGTTCAACATAGATTAAACTCTTTTGTTTATTGTAGTCAGAAGTATACACATAATACTGTTGCTGTATTAGGCGGTCAATATCAACCAACCAACGAATTCGAAACCAACCATGTCTGGCGCCATGATCACAGAGATAGAACAACAAATCCATATCGCCCATGCACTGAAATGTTTGGTTCGAAATTAATACTTCATTTCGACGCTGCCAAAGTTGATCGAAAGAATGGGCTTCTCCTAAATTAGGATTCAAACCCCAGTGAACTTCAACCTGCACACCATTCTGTGAATGGACAAAAGATAAGTGATGTGATTTTTTTTTCCAATTGGAGAGAGTACGCTCCTCCTTAGCCACATAACCAAGTTGAATGAGTAAATCTTCCGTTTGTTCAACATCCTCTATACTGACCAACAGATCCAAGTCTTTTGATGTTCTGTGTGACAGATCTCCGTATAGCTGTACGGCAAGTACAGGACCTTTTAGCCAAAGAGAGCGTACTCGGTGTGAAGACATAACTTTACCTATTTTGTTCATTTCACTACTTAAGCGCAGCATTTTAAAGACATTATGATTATAGCGGGAGCATAAATAATTCATAACATGATTTGGAATATCTGTAGCCCCAACTTGTTTCAATTTCATATAGATAAGTGGATAGACCCGATGGTGATTAACAAGTTCTAAAAATAAATTCCAGTCTATCTCAGCAATTTGATTGCTAATTGTCTGTTCTTTGTGCAGAAAATCTTCTCTCAAGAGCAGCAATATAAATGAAAGTTCTTTAGAAATATCATTTTGGCCAATATCAATCGATTTCAACATTGGATAACCTCTTTGTTCTCCAGATTTTTATATGGATAGAATCGGTCTGTTTGCCCTAATGCCATTATTCATACTAGGACGTCCCACCGAATAATATATTAATTGAGTTTCTGCAAGCTCATCTTCACTGTACATGTTACGACCATCTATAAGGTTCGGTTGTCTCAGCCATGATTGAATAACAATCGGAGGAATATCCCTGAATTCCTTCCACTCCGTCAGTACACATAAAGCATCAGCACCTTCAGCTGCTCCTTGTGCATCCATACAATAATCAACATCTTTATGATTAATCATCATTCGGAAATTATCGATCGCTATTGGATCGTAAGCTTTCACTTTGGCTCCCCTTTGCAAGAGAACCGAAATAATATCGTATGCTGGAGCATCCCTTACATCATCCGTCTCCGGCTTGAATGCAAGTCCCCATATTGCAATTGTCTTTCCTTCTAAGTCACCTAAGATTACATCAAGCTTCCGTATAATATTAAATCGTTGATCGCTATTAACTTCCACAACCGATTTCAACAGCTTAAAGTTATAATCCATTTGACCTGCAATTTGAATTAATGCCTGCGTATCCTTCGGAAAGCATGAACCGCCATACCCAATGCCAGCTTTCAAGAAAGAAGAACCTATTCGTTTGTCGTACCCCATTCCAGAAGCAACTTCCGTCACATCTGCTCCAACTTTTTCACATATGTTCGCGATTTCGTTAATGAATGAAATCTTGGTTGCTAGGAATGCGTTGGAAGCATATTTGATCATCTCAGCACTACGAATATCTGTAATTAGAATATTGTCTGTCAATGGTTTATGCAGCTCCATTAACTGAGCTCTCGCCGTTTCTCCTGATGTTCCAATTACAATACGATCCGGATTGAGGGTATCCAGTACGGCAGTTCCCTCACGTAAAAACTCTGGCACGGATGCTACCTCGAACGGGTACAACGAGTGCGCTGCAATAATGGACTGCACTTTCTCATTCGTACCCACAGGCACTGTGCTCTTCGTTACAATGACTTTGAAGCCATTAAGCGATTGACCAATTTCCATTGCTGCTTGCTCAATATAACTTAAATTTGCTTGGCCATTAGGTAATGAAGGAGTTCCTACCGCAATGATAATAATATCGGAATTTTTGACAGCTTCAGATAAATCTGTAGTAAAGATAAGCCTGCCCTTCTCTTTATTATTAAGGATAAGCTGCTGCAAGCCAGGCTCATAGATGGGCACTTCTCCTCGATTTAGGAGTTCAATCTTATCGCTCAATTTATCTACGCATACAACATCATTACCCAGCTCCGAGAAGCAAACCCCCGATACTAGACCAACATACCCTGTTCCAATTACAGCTAGTTTCATCTTACTAACTCCTCTCTCCCTATACCGCGTTATCTGTATTTACTTCACAAGCAATCTTTCTATGAACTCAACAATCGTGCTTATTGGTTCCTTACTATCTTCAACCGATGCAATATAATTCTCTTGATATGCTCGCAATTGAGACAATGTTTCTTCAATGTTTATTTCCTGTAATTCATCCCATGTTGCTAAGTGAAAAGGATAATGGCTGTCCAGCCCATTGATCGTATTCTGGTCCTCATTCATTTGGCCTCTGTTCAGAAGAATTAATGGTTTTCTAAAGGTTATTGCCTCTGCCACTGTTCCCCATCCAGGCTTCGTTATGACAACATCTGCTGCAGCTGCATAATTTTGCGATTCAGTGTACCACTCAGGGATTGCTTGGATATTGCTGCCAGTGACTCTCATATTAGAAGACACGACAAATAAGCATGAATCATCCCTCCACATCTTGAGTGAATCAAGATTACGAGTTTGAATGCTCATACCGATTGCAAAATATATAATTGTTTTTTTTCGATTTGGATTTAACCTTTTAATAATACGATTTACTTCTGCAGTATCAGGCTTACGGCTGTGAAAGCCAACCTGTATCTGGTTACCCCAGCAAGGCTCATTTGCTCCTGCTAGACTAATGAAATGATCCATTTGCGAATAAGCTTGATACAATGGCTCTAATAGTTCTTCTGTAAGCATCCGACCATATGCTGTATACCAAGTGAAGTTGGAAATGCCTACCGAACGCACTCGTGCAATCTTTGCAGCTGCAATCGGAATCGGAGATATATCAGAAATAACCAAGTCCGCCTGCTCTCTTGCTATGAACGCAGCCTCTTTATTAATTTCAGAGGGAAAGGACTTTATATATTCCATATATCTGCTTCGAAACAATGAAATATCTGGCTCGATAGATCCATCTTGAAGCACGTATCCTAAGTCTGATGCACATTTGCGGTAAGATATTATAGCTGGATCCATACCGACTAACGATGCTTGAACAAACGCTAATGTATCGTTTGAACAGATGACTATACGATAGTGACTAGGAAGTTCCTGCAATAAACCACGTATAACAGCAATACTTCTCGTCGCATGGCCATAACCGTAATCCGAAATATAATAACAGATCGTCTTCAATGGTTGAGGAACCCCTTATGCTTTAATACAATGCCGGGAAACTTCATCCCATGTGTTGTATAGTTCAACAACTTGGTTACGTTCTTGCTCTATGCCACTCTGAACAACTATGATCTCTAGCTCTGACAATGCTCTAATGCTGTGCAACGTCTTCATCGGAATATGAAGTACATTCCCAGCTTTCACTTGCATAAAGTTCCCATTCTGAATAAATTCGCCGCTCCCTTTCACGATGGTCCATACTTCCTCCCGATTGGAATGCATACGATAGCTCAAATTTTTCCCTTCATGAACAGCTACACGTTTTGTAGAAACGCATCTCCCGTCCTCATATATTTGATCATCCAGTACTCGGATCCATCCCCACTGTCGCTCCATGTACATTGGCCCTTGATTAAAGTTAATGAAATCCTTAATGCGTGGGCTTGCACTCTTGTCTGTCACTAAGATACCATCGGGACTGGCAGCCACTACGATGTTAGACAAACCTAATATCGATACAGGAATATCGAGCTCATTAATAAGATGGGTATTACCGCAATCTTCACTAATAATGCCTCTACCTATCTGCTTGTTCTGCATTTCTTCTGTTAACGTATTCCAAGTACCTAGGTCTTTCCAGAATCCATTATACGGCAGCACAGCAATTCGCTTAGCCTTCTCAACAACCTCATAATCGAAGCTGATCATGGGCAGTTGATCATACTGCTTTAGCATCTCTTCATATTGTATTGGGAGGCCCTTGCTCTCTAATAGATCAATAAGATAGCCTAGCTTAAATGCAAATACCCCACAATTCCACAACGCCTGCTTACTAATTAAGAGCTCGGCAACCTCTTCTGATGGTTTCTCTCGAAAATGACTTACAGTTTTATATTCGTTTTCCTTCTCGCCAATCTCAAGCATTTCGGAAGGAATAATGTATCCGTATTTGGATGAAGGGTAAGTCGGAGTAACACCGATTAGCGCTAAGTCCGAACCTGATTCATTCAACACATTCTCCAGACATTTCACCGCATCGAAGAAATCACTGGCTACATAAGGATCAACAGGTAGGATAGCTATAGTCTCATTCAACCCTACTCCCTCATGGGAATATAAATAGGTCGCAGTCAAGGCAATTGCTGCGAATGTATCACGACGCTCGGGCTCGACAATAAGAGGCAGATCTTCACTAATTTGACTATGCATCATTTCAATCTGTGATTTGCTTGTTGCAATATAACTGGAATCACTTAATCCGCTAGCCATCAGCTGCCCCCAAACCCGCTGTACCATTGATACCAAGTCACCATTACCATTCTCGAGGACTTTAAGAAACTGTTTCGATCTTGCATCGTTCGATAACGGCCAGAGTCGTTTGCCTGAACCTCCAGATAACAGTACAATTTTCATATTTAACCCCTCCAATTATAAAAAGCCTCCATTAGGAGACTTATTTGTGATAACGCTATTTCTTTTGTTTCGAGTATATGTTCTTAGAAATCGATAAATATAAACCGGATTATTATAGGCATATCGTTTCCAGAGTCTTCTAGGTTCGCTTATTAATCGAAATAACCATTCCAGGCCCATTTTCTGAAAAACTTGCGGTGGTCTCTTTATATTGCCAGTCACAAAATCAAAGGCTGCACCTACACCAATCATAATTCCTTTGATTTTATCTTTTTGTTCATACATCCATAACTCTTGCTTCGGACACCCCAAACTTACAAATATGACATCTGGTTCACTATCGTTTATCATTGTAACTATGCCATCATTCTCTATGCTCGTTAGTTTACGATACGGTGGAGAATAACTGCCTACTATTTCAATCTCACTGTACTGTTCACTTAATGTTTTAGATAGAAGTTCGAGTGTTTGCTCAGAACCACCGTAGAAGAACAGCTTATATTTCTTACTATCAGATAACTCACATAGCTTTAGCATTAAATTCGGACCATCTACACGATTTTGTTGCTCGAAGCCATAAGACCTTAGGGCCCATACTAAAGGCATTCCATCTGGTGTACAGATTCCGGCATGATCCAATGTTTTGGCAAAATCACTATCATTACTTGCCGTAACAATTGAATGTGTATTACAAATACATACATATTGATTTTCTCTCTGCTCAATCCATTTTTCTATCTCTGCCACAGTCTGCTCAAAGGTTAATGCAGTAATATTGGAACTTACAACCCTCGCCATATTATAATTTGATTGCATATTTTTCATTGTTCTCCTCTATGACACTATTATAAATACTGATAAGTGTCTGAAAATTCATCTCTTCGGTATAAGAAGTCTCAAATGTGTTTCTTACATTCTCTCGAAGGAGTTCGTAGTTTTTATAATCTAATGCATTACTAATTACACTTTGAATATGATTTAAATCGTCATGTAAAAAATGAAATCCAGTCTTACCATCACTTACAATCTCCTGTAAAGAACCAATTCTGCTGCATAGAACTGGAGTTCCAACAGAGAATGCTTCTACAATTGTCATCGGGAACCCCTCATACCAAATGGAAGGTACTATTAAATACGCAGCATTTCTCATGTATTCTAATACCTTATTCGATGGTTGATTTCCCAAAAAAACAATGCTTTCACCGGGAAATAATTGAGATAACCGTTCTCTTTCAGGACCCTCACCTATGACTAAGAGCTTGTATTGCTTCTTATCCTCGATTGCTTGCCAGGCTTTCAACAGATTCTGTACACCTTTCTCAACCGATACTCTACCTACGAAGAGAACATATTTATCATCATTAGAGTTTTGAGCAATGGTATGTTTCTTATTGGATATGAAATTCGGTTTAACAACAATTCTTTCTTCACTTATTCCACTTTCAATAAACTTGCTCTTTGCAAATTCTGTAAGTGCAATATACTTACTAACCTTGTTATCCCAAGTCCCTGCTATATTATTCAATGAAATCATAGAAACGACTGGTAACGTTTGTACTCTAGAGTCTCTATAACATCCATTCATTACCGAGTTAATTAATGATCCATGTAAACACTTTTCGCACACTTTATTTTCTCTTAGAAATGTAGCTGCTGGACATATCAACCTATAGTTATGCAGTGTCTGAACAACTGGAATTCTCATATGATGACATGCATAATAAACGGAAGGAGAAATTAAAGGAAAAAAATTATGGACATGAACCACATCAGGTTTCATATCCATAAGTTTTTTCTTTATTTTTTTATATTCAGATCTAGACCAGACAGCATCTACTGCAGTATTTATCTTCCCAACTAATCCCTGATGTTTAATTGAATCATTATGTACGGCATATAATTCTACTTCCATTCCCTTGGATCGTAACAAAGCTTCTTCTTGTGCTACAACGTTATCTTCTCCTCCGCTTTGCTGATAGTAATTATGAATAATTAGCACTCTTCTCATTATGATCTCTCCAATCAATAACTCCGATCTTGTTTAACATTGTATCGGCAATATTATCCCACGTTACATTCGTTATTGTATTGGCCGCTGCTACCATCAAGCTATTTCTAAAGAATTCATCATGTAATACTCTCTCAATTTGCTCAACCCACAGATTTTTATTAAACTGTTCAATTATTATTCCATTGATATTATTCTGGATTAATGTTGATGCTCCGCCATTTACGGAAGAAATAATGGGAACCTGGAAGTTCATGCTTTCCATTAATACCATCCCGAAGATATCATAAGTAGTAGGGAATACCATTACATCGCTTGCTTCATATGCTTGCCAAATAAATTTCTGATCAACCTTTGGAACATATACAATGAATTGTTCCAATTCATTCACAGTAATATAATCCCAGTACTTTTTCTTATCCTTTGCGGTTCCTTCACCAATTAATAATAAAGAAACATCCTTGTTCTTACTGATTATCTCTTTGAACACCTCGAGTAAAAACATAATATTTCTTCTATCCTCTAACACTCCTAGATATAGCAGTACTTTCTTGTCTTTCAATTTCAACAACTCTTCATCCAATACGGGATCTAGTTGCTTCTTTTGGCTTATGTTATCCCGATCGAGACCAACACCCAAGGTATATACCTCCGAGAACCCTTTACTTATGAGATAATTCTTTGCTAGATCAGATTTAACAAAATTATTCTTCATTTTCTTCTTCATCGTAGGCAGACAGATCAAATCATAAATTTTTTGAACGATTTGATTATGATTGTCGTTGTACGGCCCATGATATAATACAAGTTTCTCTGGACATGCCAATGATAATAAATAAGTCATAATCTGATTATATTCTGTCGTTATAATGACATCATACTCGCTTAAGTAATCCTTTTTTAGTATGCTGCTGTAGACGCTGTTGCTTAATATCTTTATCCCTTTCATCCAAATAATTCTCAGTTTATGGTTTTGGAATTGTTCAATTTCTTCAATTATGACTTTTTTATCATCATGATAATAGACAATGTCACAATCAAAACCTTTCTTTATTAATGCTTTTCCAAAACCAATTTCTTGGAGATTATATGAATTTGGATTTACTTTACTGGCGAAATTTCGGATGTATAACGCTCTCATATCATCATCCCAACTGAATTAGAAATAATTACATCTCATTTTAATCAGCGTTACTATTAAATTAAACTACCTGTTCCTGCATATAACTTTGAGATTCATCCTCTGACATTTGCATTTGATAATGGTTATATCCTACAATTTGCTTATATATTATTTTTGATAAAACAGAAATTTTTGTTTCAATTGGTATAAATCTATATTTATATACAGATAGTTTGTTACTACTCTCATGCATCAAAATATCTTGGGCAAAATTCCCCCATCTGTTGAGAGGCATTAAATTAAATGTCATTCCAGCATGTGCAGATGGGAGCAACATGTTCGAACCATGTACACCAATAACAATCTCACTTTGACTGTAGACCTCACAGGTTTGTATCTCGATCTCCTTGTTGAATTGCAAAACACGCTTATCTTCAATCCATTTTGGAAATTGCCCCGACTTCCCGAACCCAATAATAGAATAGACATGATCTGGAATGTGTTTTTTAAGTTTTTTAAATAATTTAATGACTTTCCATCTTTGATAATAAATAATAGGTTTTGTAAGTGTATTGAGCTTTGGAAATTTCTGTATAACCTTTGAAATAAAATAGTTATTAATCCATAGTCGATCCTCCCTCCAGATAAAGGTTATCCTTTTCTCAGAACGAGTCTCTCTATTAAATTGTTGTACTCCAGTAAATTTCTCAATTGCAAATTTATTCGGATGAGAGTACGCATGACTCAAATAAACATTATCAAACCTTTTTATTTCTGATGAAATAACATTGTTAAGATGAGGATAATAATTTCTTGCATCCTTAAATGGTATATTAACTACCCATATTTCAGAAACAAAATCCGGGACCATCCATTCAAGTGGTTTTTGTATAATTACAATAATACCTTTATTAAAATTTTGCTCCTGCTCTCTTTGAGCATTTAACAATTTCAACAAAGAATGGCCATACAAATAATCGATACAGTTCAAAATGATAACATCATCAACTACTTTATTTTTTTTTATTGTGTACTTAACTTCTTGAGGATTAGGATTTATTAACGATTCCATCAATGGCTCACCCAACCATTTTCTAGATCCATTATGACCAAACAGCTCTTTATTTGTTAAATCAACCATGTATGGTGAATATGTTGCATGACCTACTTTCAAATCCTCAATATAATCTCTGTTGCAATCCATACAGTGGCTCTTTATACAGACATGAATTCCTTGCCATATAATTTCATTTTCATTTAATACTCTTTCACAAGAAATGCAGGTTATTTTTTGACTCGTTGCCGGTTTAATTTGAATCATTGATTTCTCCAACTTTCATGTCTTTAAATTTAAACTTATAAAATGACATAATTGAATTAATCATTAAATATAAGTTCTTTCTTATGATTCCTCTGAAGAATAAATCAACCATGAATACTGAAATGGTGAAGGATAGAATAGTAGCAATAATTGATCCGGTAACGCCCATTTGCCTAATAAAATAATAATTAAACAGTATGTTGCTACCTGCCCCGATTAATGATGTAATTACAATATATTTAAATAAGTTTTCATTCGTTATAAATAAACTTTTGGCAACGGAAAAATTCGTGAAAAACAATCGAATAGCAAATAGAGATAACAATGAACCTGCCTCAGCAAAGTCTTCTCCGTACAACCAAATAACAAGTATATTCGACATTAAGAATACCGGCACTGCAGTAATTAGGAATATAATGAACATTAGTCTGTAGATAGTTCTTAGTGTTTCTCTGTACTTAGCTTCACTTTCCATTTTTGATCTTGTAATGATTGGCGCAAATGCCGAACTAATAACAACAGGGATAAAACCAAGCACTTCAATTAACCGTAATGCTACTGAGTATTGTCCTACTGCAGCATCTCCAAGCATTTCCCCAATCATAATCTGGTCAATTCTAGCCTGAATGTAGATTGCTGATGAAGAAATGATTATCATCCAACTATTACTCATTATTTCTTTAGCTGTGCTAAATTTAAATTTCCATAATCTAATACTTTGACTCTGTTTCTTATAGAAATATATCAACAATATACTTCCAATCAGAAATTCAACATACGAAATTACAGCAATATATAATATTGGCGTACCATTTAGCAACAGAATTATTTTCAAAACACTACTAGTTATAAAAGCTGTGTTTTTTGAAATTACAGTAAATTTTTGTAACATTTGTGACCTAAACCAATAATCAATAACATCAAATAGCTGAAATATAGACGCTGTCGCAAGTATTAAGTTAATAAGCCTAACAGTTGAATCTTCAGGACGAACAATACCGATAAATAATATAGACAGCACTATCGCTAAAGTTGTCCCAAGTAATTTAAGTACTATTACGGTACCCAAGATGTCTTTTTTTAAAGGATTTCTTACTATATCCCTAACTACAATAGAATCAAATCCTAGAGTTGTTAGTATTAGAAACATACCAAAGAATGACTCAGCATAATTCCATTTTCCAAAGTCCTCAGGACCAAGCATACGTGCCATTAGTACATTTACTGTTAAGCCGAGAAACATTCGAATAACTTTATCACCAAACAACCAAGAAATATTTAAGAGCAGACTTTTTTTTCCAATTTGTACTTGAGAAATGTTTTGTGACATAATAAATTCCCCATAAATAACAATAACGACTATCTTTACGTTAGATAGCCGTTATTGCTCTCATATTATATTTTTATAAGTATGTTTTTCTCTTGGCTTACTCTCTCCAAATCGCTATCTACCATCATATGCACTAGTTGTTTAAACCCAACCTCTAGTTTCCAACCGAGTTTTTCTTTTGCTTTCGTGCAATCTCCAAGCAATAGATCCACTTCTGCTGGTCTTACAAATTCTTGATCAATAACGACATAATCTTTGTAGTCTAAGCCGACATAAGAGAAAGCTACTTCTAACAATTCCTGAACGGTATGCATCTCACCGGTTGAGATTACATAGTCATCCGGCTCTTCTTGCTGCAGCATGAGCCACATCGCCTTGACGTAATCACCAGCAAAGCCCCAGTCACGAAGTGAATCCGTATTCCCCATACGAAGCTCGCTCTGAAGTCCCAGCTTAATTCTTGCTGCTGCATCCGTTACTTTTCTCGTAACAAATTCTAATCCTCGTCTGGGGGATTCATGATTAAATAAAATGCCAGAGCATGCGAACATATTAAAGCTCTCCCGGTAGTTCACTGTTATCCAATGTCCATATACTTTAGCCACACCATAGGGACTGCGGGGATAGAAAGGGGTTGTTTCCTTTTGCGGGGTTTCCACAACTTTACCGAACATTTCTGAGCTGGATGCTTGATAGAATTTAGCGTCAGGTTTCATAATACGAACAGCTTCGAGCATGTTCGTAACAGCAAGTGCCGTGTAATGTCCTGTTGCCAAAGGCTGTGGCCAAGACGCAGCAACGAACGATTGTGCCGCCAAGTTATACACTTCATCCGGATTAGAGATTCTTACCGCCTCGATTAATGAAGCCAGATCCGTTAAATCCCCCGAAATCCACTTAATCTTATCTTTAATATGCTGAACATTCTCATAATTCGGTGTACTTGTACGTCTTCTCATCCCATATACTTCATAACCTTTATCCAATAATAATTCAGCCAAATACGATCCATCTTGTCCAGTTACACCTGTAATCAGTGCTCTCTTCATGTTTGTTTCCTCCACTATTCTCATTTATTGTTTAATTAAATATTCTTTTTGGAATGTGTTATACACTTCTTGTAAGCCCTGTTCCAAGTTGATTCGTGCCTTCCATCCGAGCTGATTGATCTTAGCAACATCAACTAATTTTCTTGGTGTTCCATCCGGGATGGAGTCATTGAATACGATCTGTCCTTCGTATCCCACAATGTCTTTAATTAGTTCTGCTAATTCACGAATGGAGATATCTTCACCAATACCTACATTTACAATTTCACTGTCCTCGTAATGATCCATTAAGAACAGGCAAGCTTCTGCTAGATCATCCGAATGAAGGAATTCACGTCTAGGTGTTCCAGTACCCCATACTTCTACTTGCAAAGCACCACTGACTTTGGCGTCATGGAATTTACGAATAAGTGCGGGTAGCACATGTGAGGTCGCCAGGTCAAAATTATCATTCGGACCATACATATTAGTTGGCATAACAGAAATATACTTCGTGCCATATTGGCGGTTATAAGATTGACACATCGTAACCCCCGCAATCTTCGCTATTGCGTAAGGCTGATTCGTAGGCTCTAATTCACCTGTCAGCAAGTACGCTTCTTTCAACGGCTGAGGGGCGAACTTTGGATAAATGCATGTAGATCCTAGAAATAATAGCTTCTCCACGTTTGTCTGAAAGGCTGCATCAATGACATTGTTCTGAATGAGTAGGTTATCTCTTATGAAATCAGCGGGATAATTGTTATTCGCAGCAATTCCCCCGACCTTGGCTGCCGCCATAAAGACATAATCGATTGCTTCTTGCTGAAATAATTCAAATACGGCATCCCTGTTTCTAAGATCGACTTCTGAGCTCGATTTCAGAAGAAGGTTCGTATAGCCTTGCTCCTTCAACGCTCTTACAATAGCTGAACCAACTAATCCTTTGTGACCAGCAACATATATCTTAGATCCAGAATTCATAATTACATGATCAACTCCCATTATTATTAGAACGCGCCTTTTGATCGTAGGATGACTTTGAAGGTCAACAATACAATCTTCAAATCAAGAAAGATCCCACGCTGTTCAATGTATCGCAGATCGAGCTCAACCATTTCATTGAAGCTGACATCATTACGCCCGCTCACCTGCCACAATCCCGTACAACCTGGTGTTACTTTCAACCGAAGCTTGTCATAACTGCTGTATTCTTTCACTTCTCTTGGTAGTGGAGGCCTTGGGCCGACTAACGACATATCGCCTCGAATCACATTCCACAACTGCGGTAATTCATCGATACTCGTTTTACGTATGAACTTCCCTATTCTCGTAATACGAGGATCCTCTTTCATCTTAAACATTGCCCCGTCTATTTCGTTCTGACTTAATAATCCTTCTAGTAACTCCTCTGCGTTAGAAACCATTGATCGGAATTTGTACATATTGAACGACTTTTCATTACGGCCAATACGTTTCTGATAAAAAAACACGGAACCTTTAGGATCTTCAATTTTAATAAGAATAGCAACAATAAAGAAAATTGGAGAGAGAAGAAGAATACCTGCGGCCGCACCTATAATGTCAAATGCACGTTTCATCATTAAATACAATTGCAACGATCTTCTTCTTTCGTAATTCGTATAGAGTGAACCACCGTCGAATATAGCCTCAACATCGTTTCTTTGCGGAGTTGGAGACATCTTCTATCACCTCTTAATTAAATAATCTTGTTTAACTTCTCACGTTCAAGAATATCTTCAATAGCGGCTAGCAGCGGGACCCTTAACTCCATATTTTTCAACGCAAAATCCAACGTTGTTGTTATAAATCCTAGCTTCTCTCCAACATCATATCGTGTGCCTTGAAAATCATAAGCATACACGCCTTGACTTTCATTGAGCTTTTGAATGGCATCTGTCAGTTGAACCTCGCCACCTGCTCCTTCTTCTTGTAGTTCAAGATAATCAAATATTTCAGGGGTCAATATGTATCTCCCCATGATAGCGAGATTAGAAGGCGCCTTTCCCTTCATGGGCTTCTCAACAAAATGATTCACTTTATACAACCGATCCAGCTTCTCTAAAGGATCTACAATTCCATATCGATGTGTCTGATCATCTGCAACAGTCTGTACACCTATAACTGATTGATGTAGCACATTAAATTGCTCAATCAATTGTCTAACGCAAGGTACCTCCCCTTGCACAATGTCATCACCAAGAAGAACAGCGAACGGTTCATTACCTATAAAGTTACGAGCGCACCATACCGCATGTCCAAGGCCTTTCGCTTCCTTCTGACGAATGTAATGAATATCTACATTAGAGGAACGCCGCACTTCGTCAAGCAAATCAAACTTTCCTTTACTGAATAAATTGTGCTCCAGCTCGAATGCATGATCAAAGTGATCCTCAATGGATCGCTTTCCCTTCCCCGTTACGATAATAATGTCTTCAATTCCTGATTCAATCGCCTCTTCGACAATATACTGAATTGTCGGTTTATCGACGATTGGCAGCATCTCCTTCGGCATTGCCTTTGTTGCTGGCAAGAACCGGGTACCCAAGCCCGCTGCAGGAATGATCGCTTTTTTCACCTTCATAATCATCCATCACCCTATCCTATTATTTATCTATTTGAACAGCTCATGAAGTAAAAATGCTAGGTATGTCTTCTTATCGCTGCCAAGAGGACATAGCTAGTATTTTTAAGAAAGGGGCATTAAACCCCGCCTCACATCACACCGATGACAATAATGTCTAAGGTCTATTGACCCACAGCATGACCGAGTGTCTACAATGATAAAGGTACAGTAGACATTACCTAAGAATGCATATTGTGTTCCTTTATTTACTTAATATTGCTTAATTTATAGGCACTATTTTTAAAATCTTTACTGTCAATTTTATTTAACACACATCCAATTATTTTTGCACTGACGTGTTCAAGGTTCTCTTTCGTTTTTATTACATTGCTCTTCTTAGCCTTGCCTGAAGCAACCACAAGAATAACTCCATCACATATTACACTCACTATGAGACTGTCAGTTACAGCCAAAGCTGGGGGGGTATCCACTAGGATGATGTCATAATGCTTCTTCATCTCATCCATTAATTCTTTCATTCTGTCCGAACCGAGCAACTCAGCAGGATTGGGTGGGAGAGGGCCAGAAGTGATTAGAGATAAATTCTCGACAATCGTTTCTATAATCGTTTCCTGGACACTGATTTTATTGGTTAAGTAGCTACTGAGGCCTCTGCCATTCTGTTGATCAAACACTTTATGAAGGAATGGCCTCCGTAGATCCGCATCGATAAGAAGAACCTTCTTTCCTTCTTGTGCGAAAGCGACAGCTAAATTACTAATCGTCGTTGTTTTCCCTTCTTCCTGCTGGGTTGAAGCAACCATAACGACTTTCATCGGCATATCATTTGCGGCATATTGAATTTTTGTTCGCAGGGCTTTGTAAGCTTCAGATACAGGAGATTGTAAATTAGCTTGAGTAATGAGGTAAGTTTTACTAGTTGAGTGTCGCATATTTACTTTCACCCGCTTCTAATGTTTGCTTTGCTGCTCGCGTCTTCTTCGAACGCAAATCATCTTTTCCAATCTTGGTGATCATCGCAAGTACTGGAATTGTTAATGTTTGTTCTACATCGGCTTCAGACTTAATCGTGTCATCTAGATAATCAAGGAAGAAGACTAATCCGATTGCGATCATGAAGGATACGACGATACTAATGATAATGTTCATTATTGGATTGTAATTAATTGGGTAGGATGAGCGATCTGGATTTGCTTCATCAAGAATCGTCACATTGTCAACACTCATGATTTGAGGAATTTGAGATGCGAATACAGTAGAAACAGCATTCACAATCTCGGCTGCTCTGGTATATGACGTATCATAATAACTAAGGCTCATAACTTGAGAATCTTTAGTTGATGATACATTAATGCCAGCTGCCATGCGTTCAGAGGAAACTCCCAGATCCGGATATTGTTCAGCAACATTATCCATGATTGCTGCTGATTTAATAATGTCCTTATAGGAGTTAATTAGCATTAGGCTGGACTGCATTAAGCTTACGCTTGGCAGTTGCACACCGGCTTGCTCAGGGGATTGATTAACGATTAGTTTGGATTGAGCTACATAAATAGGGGTGGTAAAGAAGAAGCTTTTGACTGCTGTCGCTAAAGTTGCAAGGATTACAATTGCCAGTACAAGCCACATTTTTTTCCTAATAATTTTAAAATACTGCTTTAATTCCACAATAGATTCCTCCCGTATGTGCTTCTCTTTTTCCTATCTCTCTTATTCCTCTTTCCGACAAAAGACTACTATTAACGCATCGTTTTCAAAGTCAAAGGGCAACAGATTGTGATACAATATGTATTATCTGAGTTTTATATTACGATACGAAACGTAACATGTCAACGCCTTTTTTCATGAATTTTCATAAAATTGCAACGAAATGTCGCACTTTATTGAACTGGAGCTTAGATCAATTCCTATTACAGACAGAATCAAAATATTCTAAATTTAATAAGTTAAGCATGATTTGGGAGGTTTTTTTCTGAGAAAATTAACAATCGTGGTGTGGTGCATCATATTGTTCGTCTTTGCATGCTCCATCAATTTTGATCTACTCATGTCTCATTCCTATGTTCATTTCGAATTAAATAAAACGCCGGATTACATGGATTTATTCAAACTATCTGACATAGATCTCTCAAGCACAAAGTGGGTATTGAAAAAACTAGCACATATGGCAGGGTTCTTTTTACTGGCTCTACTTGCATCGAATTTAGGTAAATATAAAGGAGGTTATTATTTTTCTATCGGATATGCTATTTTTACAGAAATTGTGCAATTGTATTTCTATAGAGGGGGAAGAATCTCAGATATGTCAATTGATACAATTGGTATCATAAGCGCTTATATATTATGCAAAACGTTACACAGCCATTCTTCAAATGCCCCATATGGCAGAAAGAATGGCTGACAAGAAAAGCCCGTATAAGGTATTCGACCTTATACGGGCTTCGTATTCTTCTATTAACTAATCACACCTACTCAAAAAACAACCTAATCTCCCGCTCCGCGCTCTCATCTGAATCCGAGCCATGAACAACGTTACTGTCCACAATAAGGCCGTAATCCCCACGAATCGTTCCTGGCGCTGCATCTGCTGGATTGGTCTTACCTATAAGTGAACGGGCATTGTTGACAGCGCCTTTGCCTTCCCACACCATTGCAAAGCAATGGCCAGAGGTAATGAAATCTACGAGCTCGCCGAAAAATGGTTTTTGCACATGCTCACCATAGTGGATCTCAGCAAGTGGCCTGTCGATTTGGATTAGCTTAGCCTTCGCAAGCTTGAAGCCTTTGTTCTCAAATCTAGATACAATGCTTCCAATAAGTCCACGCTCCACACCATCTGGCTTCACCATAACGAACGTACGCTCCATACCCATTCCTTCTCTCATCTCTTATTTTATTTGCGCAGCAACGGCTTATTCGGTAAATAATGCTCCGCTTTAATATAGCGGATGGTGCGTGTCTTCGCCCTCATTACCATAGAATGAGTCTCTGCCCGCTGGTCGGGCAAATAACGGACGCCACCTAGAAATTCGCCAGGCGTTACGCCGGTTGCAGCGAAGATTACATCATCGGTGCCGACCATATCGTCGACTGTCAGTATTTTACGAGGATCGCTTAGGCCCATAGAAATACAACGTTCGAACTGCTCCTCGTTCTCCGGCATGAGTCGTCCTTGAATCTCACCACCTAGGCACTTAAGCGCAGCCGCCGCAAGCACACCTTCCGGTGCTCCTCCAGAGCCCACATACAGGTCGATACCCGCTTCTGGGAATGAAGGTGCCATCGCGCCTGCGACATCTCCGTCAGACAAAAACTTAATACGAACGCCTGCCTTCCTTAAGTCGGAAATCATAGCCTGATGACGCTCTCGATCCAGTATCATAACAGTTAGATCAGATACGGGCTTATCCAGCGCTATAGCTGCTTTCTCTAGTGTGGTATGAATCGGGTCCTTGAGTGAGAGCTTGCCTACCAATGCAGGTCCGACAGCCATTTTCTCCATATACATATCGGGAGCGTGGAGCAGCTGCCCTTTGCCAGCAACGGCCAATACAGCCATGGCATTATTTAACCCTCTGGCTACAATCTCGGTTCCCTCAAGGGGATCTACAGCTACGTCTACCTCAGGTCCGTTCATACTGCCTACCTGCTCACCAATGTATAGCATTGGCGCCTCATCCATTTCGCCTTCCCCAATGACGACAGTTCCTCGAATAGATACAGTGTCGAACATGCTTCGCATCGCTTCAGTGGCGGCACCATCCGCGCTGTTTTTATCACCTCGTCCCATCCAAGGCGCTGACGCCAACGCTGCCAGCTCAGTAACTCTAATAAGCTCCAAAGACAATTCGCGTTCCAACATATTCTAACTCCCTCTCTCATCCGTATTACCAAATTTGTAAGTTCCATACGTTTATCGCATTTTATTATCGATATAGTAATTCTGTAATCATACCCGCCGTCTCTTCAATAGCTCGATTAGTAACATCAATAACAGGACAGCCGAAGGACTCCATCACACTAGAGGCGTAATCCAGCTCCTCCATGATTCGCTCCATGGATGCATATTGGGCGGAGCCTGGAAGTCCTAACGCTTTCAATCGCTCCGTTCGTATATCTAGAAGATGCTCTGGCTGCATGGTTAACCCTACAATCAGTCTCCCTGTTGCTGGGTATAACTCAGCAGGCGGCCTTACCTCAGGCATAAGTGGCAAATTCGCTGTCTTAATCCCTTTATGGGATAGAAATATGCTGAGCGGAGTCTTCGACGTGCGAGACACACCGATAAGTACGACCTGTGCTTGTGTGAAGCCACGAGCGTCTTTTCCATCGTCATATTTGACCGCGAACTCAATCGCTTCCATCCTGCGATAATAATCATCATCTACAGAATGCAGCAGTCCAGGCTTCTGCTTCGGGAAGCTCCCGAAGGTATCCACATAAGCCTGCATCATCGGTCCCATAACATCAACCGCTCTTACACCCCAGCGAATGGCTTCTTGCTTCATTAATTCACAGAGCTCCGGCTGTACGAGTGTATAGCTGATGAATCCACCGGTTCTTGCAGCTTCCGCTACAATCTGTATAACCTCATCCTCAGTCTTGATGTGCCCGTACCGCTTGATCTTCACTTGGTCCGAAGTGAACTGCCGCAAAGTTGCCTTCGCCACCGCTTCAGCTGTTTCACCTACTGCATCAGAACATACGTAAATAATCTGCTCTGTCATTGCCTTACTCCCCCAGTTCCGCTGCTGTTGTAACATCCGAGATCAGCCTGATGATATTCGATTTGGATACCCATCCTGTAGCTTCTGGCCCGCGGCCCTGCTCATCAGCAGGAGTTATGACAGGCAAGCAATCTACTTGATGAAGCATCATTAGACGAACAGCATCCGACACGGAATCATCGGGAAATAGCGAGACGATGTTCGGGAAGCGAGTCATGACCATACTAACTGGAATAGCGGCAGCCCCTGCGTTACCTAACGTAATCTTCAATAAATCCTTCGGTGTCACAATACCAACAAATCTTTTATCTTCATTAATTATAAGTAATGTATCCGCATTCTCTGTGAACAGGGTGATGACCGCATCATGGACGGACAATGTCTCCGGCACATTAACTGGCACGCCTTGAATCTCATGAACTTTAATCCGGTCAAAACGCTGCCGAGCCGCTGAATTATCCGAGCTTTGGTACGCGGTGCCAAGAAAATAACCAACCTTCGGCTTGGCATCCAGCAATCCTAGCATCACGAGCAGTGAGAGATCGGACCGCAGAGTTGGACGGCTGACGCCGAGATTCTCTGCCAATTGCTCTCCGGTGATAGGCGCTTGCTTCTTCACTAGCTCTAGAAGCTCCAGCTGCCGACTAGATAACTGAATAACGAGTCCCTCCCCTTCTATTTATTACACACATTTTATGAAGTATTCGTCATTATCAGGGATTAATATATCATATATATATTTAATGTACAATATATATTCATCTATATGACTTATATACAACAAGAAAGCCCTCTTCCTGAAGAAAGAGAGCTTTCTTGTCTATTTATAATGTACTACCCTGCTGTATATATGATGATTTCTTAACTCTTATTATACTGCCAGTAGATTCAGGTAGCTTTTCTGTATCACTGCCCATTCCAAAGTAGAAATCTCCAGAGCTTTCTTCGAATGACCTAGCAAACGTTTCATGTGAGAATTTAAACAATTGCGTCCATTTTTTGTTACTCTTAAGATCATTCGAAGTAATCTTATAAACCCTGTTCATGTATCTGCCACTAGAGGTTTGCGTAAAAGTTAGGACATAGATTGCATTACCCCGTATCAAGATGTCCATAGGCAGCGCTTCGGAATCAGGAAAGACAACCTTACGAGCATCATTAATCTCCGTTGCAACCATCAGACCTCTTGGCTTCCATTGATGGTCATTATAAGTTTCACCCGCGATATACAATAGAACATCATTTACAACATTAGTTCTAACCATTTTAACAAAGTTAAGTAACTCATTAGGCTGTTCATCAACCCCCGGCAACATCTTACTTCCGCTGACTGGCACCTGAGATGATTCGACTTTCTCTACCCCACCTGCCTTCGAGACACTAATAGAGAGTAGATTCGCTCGATCAGGCACTTTGCTGTTCTTGGGGATCAATGAACCTGCTGCGAACAGTATATTTTTGAATACAAATAAAGTATAAGCTCTTGGCGGTCCTTTAATTGCACCCACCTTAGTCCAAGTAACCCCATTATCGGTTGACATAACAACATCAGCTGTTTTATCAGTGCCTAGGGCTGCGAATAGCCTCCCTTCATAGTAAGCCATATCATAGATATGAATACCTTCTGGTATATTTCTGTACTTCACCCATTTATCATTAGTCCACTTATAGAAATTACCTAGAGACCAGCTTTCATTCTTAGCATCATGTCCAGGTATGTAGAGCTGGTTATTCAGTACCTTTAAGGTATCGATTTGTTCTTCATCTGTGTTGTTTTTGATAACAGGAGGGTTAGTTGAGGGGAGAATGGATGTAACATCTTCTGCAGAAAAAGTTTGGCTTTGCAAGTCATAGTAATAGATTGGAATTGGTCCGGCATTGGGAGACGGTTCAGAGTTACTGCTGTTTCCATAACCTAGATATATTTTCCCATTATACACTTGCATATCCCAAACATTACGTGCGTAAATTGGTGCCTGGAATGGTTGTCCCAATTGTTCCAAACTAGATGTCACGTTCATATCAACAGCAGTACTTAATGAGTTTGATTTCAACTGTTGTGAAGAATATAATTTTAGTGAACTGGGTATATTCCCCGGAAATAATAGTATAGCAATGATTACGAAGCATACGGTTAGTAACGAAATCTTGATGAGAGTACTTAGTCGCATGAAGCACCTCCTAGATAACGTAATATTTTTATTGGGAGTAAAATACCAAGCTGCAGCCCTAAGGCCGCTGCTTGGCTCTTATCTCTACTTCTCCTCCGTCATCTCCAAGAACAGCTCTATATCAGCTGTCGTCAGAGCGACAGCATCGCGCCAGAAGTCGGCTTCATCGAGCTTAACGCCCAGGTGCCTCAATGCCAGCTCCTCGACGGTCATTCTGCCGGTATCACGAAGCAGCTGCACATAACGATCGGAGAAGGCCTCGCCTTCCTGCTGTGCTCTTGCATAAATTCCCGCGCTGAACAGGTAGCCGAAGGTATACGGGAAATTGTAGAATGGCACATCTGTCAAATAGAAATGAAGCTTCGATGCCCAGAAAAGAGGATGTGCTTCTCCAAGCGTTCCGCTGAACGCTTCGCGCTGAGCTTCCTCCATCAAGCTGTTCAGCTCTTCCACTGTCACCATACCAAGCTTGCGCTGCTCATAGAAGCGTGTCTCGAACAGGAATCTAGCATGAATGTTCATGAAGAACGCAACCGAGTTCTGAATTTTATTTTCCAGCAGGCTAAGCTTCTCCTCATGGTCTACAGCGGCTTTCATTGCCGAATCCGATACGATGAGCTCAGCGAAGGTCGATGCTGTTTCTGCAACGTTCATCGCATATTCCTGAGACAAGGCTGGCAGATCGTTCATCACATGCTGATGGTATGCATGTCCCAGCTCATGTGCGAGCGTGGACACGTTATCTGCTGTACCGGAGTACGTCATGAAGATGCGAGTCTGTTCGCTCTTAGGGAAAGAGGTACAGAATCCGCCCGGCCGCTTGCCTGCGCGATCCTCGGCTTCAATCCAGCTGTCCTTGAAGGCAATCTCCGTGAACGCCGCTAGATCAGGACTGAATTTGCGGAATTGCTCTGTAATAAACTTCGCTCCTTCGTCATAGCTGATTGTTCGTGCAGAGGAACCGATAGGTGCTCCGACATCATGCCAATCCAGCTTCTCTAACCCAAGAAGCTTTGCTTTGCGCTCCATATAACGTACAAGCGCAGGCTTACCCTCGTTAATAGCAGACCACATTGCCGATAGCGTCGCCTCGCTCATCCGATTCATTAGCAGCGGCTCCTTCAGCGGAGACTCCCAACTGCGCTTATCATACAGCTTGAGTCGGAAACCGGAAATCCGATTTAACGTATCTGCGCATAGATCAGCCTGCTCGCCCCATTCGCGTTCCCACTCGGCAAATGCAGCTTGGCGAACAGAACGGTCGCCATCAGACAGCTTATTATGCATTTGTCCAGCAGACAGCGTCTTGCTCTCCCCGTCTGCACCTGTAATCGTGAATTTGGCTTTGGACACGATCAGATTGTACAAGTCACCCCAGCCATGGTAACCATCCACAGCCAGATCGCCTACCAATGCTTCTAGCTCAGGCGCGAGCTTTTCTTTTGCGAGCTCACGTCTCTCAGAGAGACTGAATGCTACATCCGCAGCAGCTCCCGTATGAACCCATTGCTGCCACTCAGCATCATCGACCTGACGAAGCGCATTATCGTAACGAGTTAATCCACCGATTAATTTAGCGGCAACCGTCTTCACCCGGTCATTCAAGCCACTTGCTGCAGAGTCCCTCATATCTTGTGCCATAAGACAGCCTACGAATGATTCCGATTCTCTAAGACGTATAAGGATGGATTGCACGATTTCCGTTGCAGCCTCAATCGTCTGAAGCAGCTTGCCCTCCGTATTCGATAGCAGATGGTCTAGCTTCTCTACGTCATCTTCAATTCCTCTGATCTCTCTAGCAAAGGCGGCCGAACTTGAGCCACCTTCGTAGAACACATCCAAATCCCATTTCATTGGATATTGTCCAAATGTCATTCCGCCATCTCCTCTCCATATGTAACGCTTTATTTGTTCGCAGCAATGCAAAAAACACCGCCACAAGATCCGCGTTTCATTTGCGCAATCTCTATCAGCGGTGTATAACTTAATTATATCCAGAATGGAGGAATTTCACCATGTCAAAACCATTACAAATTTCAGCTGACACAGCCATTAAGCTTTCCGAACAGCTAGGGGTGCCAATCGAGCACTTGATGCATATGCCACGCCACATTCTTCTGCAGAAGCTCGCCGAGCTTGCCAAGGCTGATGCCGAAGCACCTGCTGCCGCTGGAGAGAAGTCTGAATCAGAGGATTCTTCCTCATGATTCCTTTCGACCACACATGGCCGTACGACATCATTATGAACGATCTGTACGTTCCTAGCTGTCCGTTCTGCAGCACGGACAATGTTCTTATTCCGATTCGTATGAAAGAAGTATCAGAGATCCAGACGGGTAAAAAAAAACTTCTCGTCTTTCCTTGCTGCCACAATAAAGTAACGATTATCGATATGGACCGCGATTATCTGCTTGCGGATGAATCTCTTCGCAATACCCGTCGTCGTTAATCAGCCTGGACAAGCTGTGCAGACTTGCGAGCTATTTACCAGCTATGCCGTAGTCTGCACCTGTTTGCCCGACTTTCCCTCTATAGTGGTGCCAGACACTTCGAATGATCCGGTCTCCATCTCCTGACGAATATTCTGCCACTGCTCTCTACTCGCCCGAATCATTGCCGAATCCATAATACGCTTATCATTGACGATACGAGAGAACCATCTAACCGCCTCGGTCCGCTCGCCAATCCGTCGATTCAGCTCACCAATAATGTACATCAGCTTAGCGTTGTTGAGCTCTGCCCCTTCACCCTCATAGACACGAATATAAGCCTGCAGAGCGAATCTTAGAAAACGTCCCTCTTCCTGCTCATTGCCTTCATAACGATACAGCCATGCAATATGATGGAGGATTCCTGCGATGACACGCTGCTTCTCTCCAACAGCTTGGGCTGTCAGCAAAGCCAGCTTATAGCTTGCCAAGGCTTGAGCGGCATCCCGCTCGCCCCCATAATCGCGAGATGTCCAGCGTAGACCGATTGTATTACGATATTCCAGCTTCTGCTGGTCATTAAGCATGCTTAATCCATTCTCTGTCGATGCGAATCCACAGGCTGGACATATCCGTACGACGTAGAAATCGGGATTCACTTCATTTTTATAGTAACCGCAAAAATCAGTATCCGTCTTCATCGCTTTTTTGAAACTCGGGCGGACTCTTGATGTCATGTAATTGGTTTCACAGCAAATGCATTGAATTTTTGTCTGATAGAGCGGCTCCATAACCCTCACGTCTCCCTATTGTGGTGTATTCACAAAATGATGGGCCGGTCCCGACAGCCTCTCGATAATGATCGCTTGCAGCTCCTCATCCAGCCCTACCTCTTGCAGCGCTCTGCGCATACAGTCCAGCCAAGCCTCCGCCCTCTCTGGCGTAATCGGGAACGGCAAATGCCTTGCCCTCATCATCGGATGGCCATACTGCTCAGAGTAGAGCATCGGACCTCCAAAAAACTGCGTCAGGAACAAAAATTGCTTGTCCATTACGGGTAAAATATCTTCTGGGAACAGGGGGCCTAATAAGGCATGAGCCTGCACCTTTGGGTAAAATGATTCAACTACTCGTCTTAAAGTCTCAGATCCACCCATCGCTTCATATATGCTTATATTCCTATTCATCGTCAATTTCAGCTCCATTATGTAGGTATTTAGAATTATATCACAAATTAAATTGTAGAATAACTATTTCATTAACCATCTATCAGACATAGAACACCATACCGCTTCATCGTCTAATCAGCAAGCCATCCCTGTCAGAAATTTAGCTGCTCTGCCCCTTCAATAAGCCACTCGAGCTCTTATACAAAAAAGACCCGCATCGTCACCAATGCGGGTTCATTATTATGGTATTCATTCAATTATATGGATTAACCTTCATAGTCCTCTTCCCCGGGTGCAGTAAGGGACTCCCTGATGACATAAACGAATGCGCAGACTAGGATGCCAGCGATTATACTCATTCTCATCACTCCAAGCCTTTAAGGTACTTTCATTGTAACATAAAACAACACGGAGTCCACCCTTTTTTGCAAGCGTTTTCTTTATTTTCTAATATTTATTTTTTTGTACCATCGTTCTAAAATCCAAAGCTTATAATAACCGAATCTGCGGTCTTTTATGCGGTTCCTGAGGACCGAATGGGCAAGGCTCTCCTACAAAATTTAAAGCTTGCTGTAGGCAGCAAGAGGTGATGGATGGCCTCTTGCTTACATATATCTGATAAGAGGTTGTACAATTATTCTTGGGCCTATAAGGAGGACAGCCCCTATGCTTCGCACGCTAACCCATCCCGCTTCATTAACAGCGCTGAGCGCTTTGCTCATTGTCTTGCTCATGGCCTTATTCCCAGTCCAAACCCTTGAATCCTCGCTGCGGGGCTTATCCATTTGGTGGCAGGTGCTATTCCCGGCCCTTTTCCCGTTCTTCGTCATATCCGAGCTGCTGCTTGGCTTCGGGATCGTCCATTTCTTCGGCAAGCTGCTGGACCCGCTCATGCGTCCATTATTCCGCTTGCCTGGCATCGGCAGCTTCGTAGTCGCTATGGGCTACGTATCGGGCTATCCCGTAGGAGCAAGACTTACGGCCCAGTTATGGGAGCAGCGGCTCGTTACAAGAGCAGAAGGAGAAAGACTTGTTGCCTTCACCACAACTTCTGACCCTATCTTCTTGATCGGTGCGGTGTCGGTTGGCTTTTTCCACAATGTCGCTCTAGCCCCTATCCTTGCTGCGGCCCACTATGGCGGCGCTATGATTATTGGCCTATTGATGAGATTTCATGATCGGCATGCACCTATTTCTGTTGATCCTCAGCTTAGCGCAAGGCTCCGTGGGAAGCGTCAATCACGACTTGCAGCAGCAATCCGTGCGATGCATGAAGCCAGGCTGCTCGATGGCCGCTCCTTAGGCAAGCTGCTGCAGGATTCGGTCCAATCGGCACTGCGGCTCATGATGGTCGTTGGCGGCCTAGTCGTCTTCTTCTCCGTCATTATGGAAATGCTTACTCGAGCTGGAGCTATTGAGCTGCTGGCAGAAGGGCTTCGATTTGTATTCAATATCGTCGGATTGGCACCTCAGCTTGCCGATGCCGCCATCTATGGGATCTTCGAGGTTACACTCGGTTCAAGAGCGGCGGGAGGTGCGACGGGCGGTCTAATGCATCAGGCCGCAATTGCAGCATGGGTGCTCTCTTGGGGCGGCTTGTCCGTTCATGCGCAGGTCATCAGCTTATTAAGCCGGACGGATATGCGCTATCGCCCCTTATTCCTAGCTCGGCTCGCACACAGCTTCATCGCTGCTGCACTTGTCTATGCTCTATGGGGCTGGATGGCGCCGTAACAGTTCCTTGCTTGTTTCGTGTAATCCCCATGTAAACATTCCTCTCAAACATTGAATTTCATTGTAGATTCCGATATCATCTATAGTAACTATGGAAGATCGGAAGGGGTTTAATTTCTTGAAATATGCCGTGATTGACCGGGGCGACACATTATCACAATCATTAGCGGAACAACTACACCAATTGGCTGCTCAGCATGGCTTCATCCGTCACGAAGAAACACCGGAGATCGTCATTTCTATCGGTGGGGATGGCACGCTTCTGCAGGCCTTTCACAAATATGTAGATCGTATTACAGACGTATCCTTCGTGGGTATACATACCGGACATCTAGGCTTCTATGCCGACTGGCAGGCCAATGAGCTCCATGAGCTCGTTCAGATGATGGCGAATGAATCACCGCGTATCGTCCGTTACCCTCTAGCTGAGATCCAGGTCGAGACGTCTAATCAGACCTATAACTATTTAGCTCTCAACGAATTTACGCTCAAGGGCGTTGACGGCACGCTCGTTGCCCAGATTAATATTAATGATGAGCCATTCGAAATGTTCAGAGGAGACGGTATCGTCATCTCCACACCATCTGGCAGCACCGCCTATAACAAGAGCGTTGGGGGAGCCATCGTACACCCTACGATCGAATCGCTCCAGATCGCTGAGATTGCTTCCATTAACAATCGAGTGTACCGGACGCTGGGATCATCTGTCCTGCTTCCACAGCATCACCACTGCGATATCATCTCCAAAAAAGAACAGCGGATGCTGCTGACGATCGATCATCTGAACATCCAGCGCAGTGACATCTCCTCCATTCGCTGCTGCGTCGGCAGTCGCAAAGTCAGCTTCGCTCGATATCGCCCGTTCCCGTTCTGGAATCGGGTACGCGACGCATTCCTTGATATGTAGTGCAGACTATACACACAAGCCCCACAAGGGATGACAGCCCAGCAGCTGCCGTCCCTTGTGGGGCTTGTGGTTCATATCGTTATTATCTTCTCGCTTGAATCTCTTCCTTCATTAGCCCAGCAGCCTCTAGCGTGCCCATCATTCCGAGATCACCCTCGCCGCGTTTTCTAACCGACACCATACCGGAATTTCTCTCATTCTCACCGAGAACGAGCATATAAGGCGCTTTCTCAAGCTGAGCTTCCCGTATTTTATAACCGAGCTTCTCATTCCTGCTATCCACCTCAACGCGAATGCCAGCCTTCTCGAGTGATTGCTTCACTTGAAGCGCGTAATCCAGATCATGCTCCGATACGGGCAGCAGCTTGGCCTGAACAGGCGCTAGCCATAACGGGAAAGCTCCGCTGTAATGCTCGGTTAGAATGCCGATGAAGCGATCAATCGATCCGTACACCGCACGATGAATAACGACCGGACGATGCTTCTGATTATCCTCACCAATATAGGACAGCTCGAATTTCTCAGGCATTTGGAAATCCAGCTGTATAGTCCCGCACTGCCAGCTCCGTTTAAGGGCATCTAATATATGAAAATCTATTTTCGGCCCATAGAAAGCGCCATCCCCTTCGTTCAACCGGTAATCAACACCACGATTATCGAGCACATTGCGCAAGGAAGCCTCTGCCTGGCTCCACAGCTCCTCCGAGCCCATCGAATCCTCTGGACGAGTAGACAGCTCGATTCGGTATTCAAACCCGAACACCTGATAAATATAGTCAATCAGCTCCATCACGCGATTAATCTCATCCTCAATCTGCTCCGGCAATACGAATAGATGAGCATCATCCTGGCAGAAGGTCCGAACTCTCATCATCCCGTTAAGCGCTCCAGAGAACTCGTGGCGATGCACCTGACCGAACTCAGAGATGCGGATCGGCAATTCCCGGTAGGAATGCAGGCTGTTTTTATAGATAATCATATGCCCAGGACAGTTCATCGGTTTAAGCGCAAATGTGGTATCATCTACATTCGTGAAATACATATTATCCTTGTAATGATCCCAATGCCCGGATTGCTCCCACATTCGATTATTCATCATAAGCGGAGTGCGCACCTCATCATAACCCCGTTGTCTCTGCAATTCACGAGCGAAGTCTTCCAGCTCTGTACGAATCGTCATCCCCTTCGGGAGATAGAATGGCATTCCCGGCGCTTCCTCCGAGAACATGAACAATTCCAGCTCCTTGCCAAGCTTGCGATGATCTCGCTTCTTCGCTTCCTCAAGCACATGCAGATGCTGCTCGAGCTGATCCTTCGTCGGAAAGGCCGTGCCATAAATACGCTGCAGCATTTTATTATTGGAATCTCCACGCCAATAGGCGCCTGCCACACTGAGCAGCTTGAATGCTTTGATTCTGCCTGTAGAGGGCAGATGTGGCCCTCTGCATAGATCCACGAATTCACCTTGCTCATATATCGTAATCTCGGAATTCTCCGGTAGATCGCGTATTAGCTCCAGCTTTAAGGGCTCCTCTAGCCTCTTGAACAACTCTACTGCTTCCATTCGGCTGACAACTCGGCGTTCAATAGGCAGGTTCTCCTGAATAATGCGGCTCATCTCTTTCTCAATAGCAGCAAGGTCATCGGTGGAGAGCGGCTTGTCGATATCCATATCATAGTAAAAGCCATCCTCGATAACAGGACCGATGCCAAGCTTCACGGCTTGATCGCCATATATTCGCTTGATGGCCTGCGCCATAACATGTGCTGTACTGTGCCGGTAAATGCTCAGGCCGTCTATATGATCGAGGGTAATAATCTCAATGTGGCAATCATGGTCGATCGGCCGTGTAAGATCAACCGCCGTACCATTTATCTTCCCTCCTACTGCGCCCTTCTTCAATCCAGAGCTTATCGATTGCGCCACTTGCAAGGTGGTCGTTCCTTGTGAATACCTCCTAATTGTTCCATCTGGCAAAGTTACTTCGATCTCCATGATTTAGCCTCCATTTCCTCGATTGTCGATTATTATTGAACGCAAAAAAAACGCATCTCTCCCGGAAAGGGACGAGCGCGTTCAAGCTCGTGGTTCCACCCTAATTCGATCTGCAGTGTCCACTGCGCTGGCAATTCGCCATAGCATACAGCTGCTAGATCCTTCATTGGTATCCGATATCGAGGATTAATCGGTGCCGCTTACAGCTATAGGCAACAAGCTCCATAGGTTGGGCGTCACGGCTACAAAGGGGTAATCTTACAATGGATAACTGGAGAAGCTTACAGCCTGGACCTCTCTCTCTGGACAGCTCACGAAGCAGATCATGTCTTTGATCATTGCCTTGTATAGGTTTTGCTATACAATATAACAACCCTTATGAAATGAAGTCAAGAAGAAATTGTAAAATGACGTAAAAAAAGAACATCCTAATCCACTTTAACTAGTGGTCAGAATGCTCTTATCTCGTGCATTATGGATTGCCTTGACCCTTCGAATTCTTGTTTTCTCTAGATTCTCTAGGCTCCTTAGATTCTCTGGACTCCTTTGGATCTCGAGGCTCTCGAGGCTCCCTAGGAGCTCTAGGCTCTCTATGTTCCTTCGACTGTTTGGGTTCCCTAGGCTCCCTCGACCCGCCTTCTTTGGCTTCACGGTGCTCCCTGTTGTCCCTCGCCTGATTAGCCTGTACCTTCTCGGAACCCGCTGCTACGTCCTTGCCGCCAGCTGGTCGGATTGGCTTCTTGCTGCGTTCCCCGCCATTCTGACGATAGCTCCGGCGATGCTGATGCTCATGACGAGAATTGCGCTGCTTAGGTGACTGACTCTGCTGCTCTTCGCTGCCAGTCTCCTTGTAACCGCTGTCGATACTAGCCGTTGCAGCCGCTGCCAGCACAGCCTCTGTCAACGATGCTGTCGCATCCTCTTCAGAAGCATGACGCCGATAGTCAATATCCAGCTTAACGACCGAATCGTCTTCCTCATGCTCTTCATCATCCGTAGATTTCTTCACACTGCCTGTCTTCTCTAGAACAAAATAAGCGCAGCCGAAGTTGCAATATTCATTAATATAATCGGACAGACTGGAGAAAGTGCTCTCCTTAGTAGCCTTCATATGGTTGTCTTTGAAAAAGCCCTTAAGCCTCAACTGGCTATAGCCCCAGTCGCCAATAATATAATCATAACGCTCCAACACTTCGCTATATCGTTCACGGAAAGCCTCGGCATTCCATCCGTTCCGGTTCTCATGAACAAGCTCATATACTTTACCGCTCATTTGGATCAATGCCGTTTCCCACCTCTCGATGCTTCAACTATTACCTATACATTGCTTAGCTCGCGCTCTTCGGCCGCTACAGCCGAATCCGTCTGTTCATGCGCATGATAGGAGCTGCGAACGAGCGGGCCAGATTCCACGTGACGGAAGCCGCGCTTCAGCCCCTCTTCCTTCAGCTTAGCGAACTCGTCAGGATGTACATAGCGTACAATTGGCAGATGATTAGGCGTAGGCTGCAAATATTGACCTAATGTAAGGATATTGCAGTCCACTGCACGCAGATCATCCATCGCTTGCAATATTTCTTCGAATTCCTCGCCTAGACCGAGCATGATGCTCGACTTGGTCGGGATCTTCGGATTCATTTCCTTGGCATTCTTCAGAAGCTCAAGAGAACGCTTATATTTCGCACGTGCGCGTACACGATCAGACAAGCGTGCTACTGTCTCGATATTGTGGTTCAATATGTCGGGCTTCGAATCCATTACGACTTGAAGCGCATCTGTATTTCCAAGGAAATCTGGAATAAGTACTTCAACTCTGCAGAATGGCATACGCTCGCGAATAGCTCTTACGGAACCGGCGAATATCGAAGCACCGCCATCTGCAAGATCATCCCTTGCTACCGAAGTGATGACACAATGACGTAGTCCCATCTGCTCCGCTGCATCTGCAACGCGTTCTGGCTCTTGAAGATCAAGCTCCGTAGGCAGTCCCGTCTTCACCGCGCAGAAACGGCATGCACGTGTACAAATATCGCCTAGAATCATAAAAGTTGCTGTCCGGTTAGACCAGCATTCATATATATTCGGACAGCGCGCTTCTTCGCAGACGCTGTGTAACGTTTTGGAACGCATCATATCTTTGATCTCGGCATAATTGCCTTCAGTCGTTAATTTTATCTTCAGCCAGTCCGGTTTCTTCAACTTTTCTTCCGGTTTCTGTTTCAATGTCGCACCCTACTTTCACTTTCTATTGTAAAAGTCCAATTCCATACCGTCTATTATACCATGTTTCGAATAAAAATAGCACTTTCACATAATTTCATTCCTGTTCATTTGTGCTATGTTTATCCCTTTTTTTCAGAATGCCATTCTATTTCTATGAGCCTTCCTTTCCACTTTCTCACACTACAATATTCCTGGAACATACCTATTGAAAAGAATAAACACAAATGGCTCATAGAATGGGCCATTTGTGTTTATTCGAAGCAGTTATTTATATTCTCAATCTAACATACATGGAGGCATGTTATTAAAATGAATTAGTAGCCTTTACCGTATGGGCCTACATTGCTGCCGCCGACATTACCGCAGCCACCACCGTAGCCACCTACATGACTACCTCCAAAGACACCGCAACTGCAAGCAATAATGACTAACAAGATGAACAGCACAAGAATGATACCAATGTTATTTCCACCTGCAAAACCAGACATTTAACAGCACCTCCTGGAGTTTTGAGTACTCTTTAAGTTATGAAGGGATGCTGTTAATTGATTGGGTGTTTAACGGGGAGACATTGGACCATCTTCATTTGTCATGCATGACCAAACCCTACGTATGATCGTCCGGCTCCATACGCAAATTCAAATGATACTTCGCATAAAATCCAATGATTTGCAGAACATAACGATTATGCTGTGAGCTTGTGAAAGGGTGGAGCGATTGAAACAAACCATTTGTATTGTCGCGGCAATGACTGTCGCCTCCATGCTCTTGACAGGGCAGATATGTCAGGCAGCTGGAGAGTGGACCGGGAAGCAGAATGAACCATCCCGATCTGCTTCGGTTACTCCGGAGGAGGCCGAGATCCTGCAATCTAGGCAACTGCTATATGAACAATTAAGTGCACAGACCGACATTCCTTGGTACCGCCTCGCTGCCGTTGACCAATACGAGCGCACGCTCTCCAAGGCCCGTCCCAAAGTAAGACCTCAGCTTGGCAGTATTGTTGGTATATATATTGAAGAGGAGAACTGGGCTGGTGCTCTCAATCCCGATCCTACTGACCATACACCCGCGACGATCAAATGGTTCAACGGCATCGGACGAGATGGAGATGGGGATGGGATAGCCGATCGGTATAATGACTCTGACTTGCTGTATGCCATAGCAACTAGACTGCTGCAGTACGGAGGCACAACAGAAGACGACTTCGCCATCGGATTATGGGAGTATTATCATAACAGCAGAGCCGTTCAGCGCGTTCAGCAGTTCTCCCAGATCTACGCCGCATTCGAGAGGCTTGATCTGTATGAGCATGCTTTTCCCGTACCTGTCGGTACGAATTACTCTTACAGGAGCACTTGGGGCAATGCCCGCAGCTGGGGTGGCAGGCGCAGCCATGAAGGCACCGATATCTTCGCCTCTTATGGCCTGCCCGTTAGAAGCACCTGCTTCGGCATTGTAGAAGTTAAGGGCTGGAATCCTTACGGCGGCTGGCGGATTGGCATCCGCGACTTGAACAACTACTATCACTATTACGCGCATTTGTCCGGCTTCGACAAGACGGTTGGAATCGGTACGCTCGTGAAGCCCGGACAAGTGGTCGGCTGGGTCGGCAGCTCCGGCTATGGCAAGCCCGGTACACAGGGGAAATTTCCGCCGCATCTTCATTATGGAGTCTACCGAGACCGGGGCTTGATCGAATGGTCCTTCGATCCGTATCCGCTATTGAAGCGATGGGAGCAGGATGAGCGCAAACGATTGAAGATCAGAAATTAAGCCAGCTACGGAATGAAAACATACGAACCAGCCGCAGGTGCGGCTGGTTCGTTTTCTTTATGGAGCGTTACCCGCATTGCTAGAGCCGCTCACAGCCGTATCTCCGCCAAGGGGATTCTCGGAGTCGTCCAAATACTCTTGAAGCATGCTGCCATCTGAAGGCTGTGTTACTCCTGTCCCCGCTTCTGCATCATCACCCTCAGAAGGCTTCGATACGCCCGAGCCATTATTTAACGGTACGGATATGTTCGGTGCATTAGGAGCCGATTCCCCGACAGGGTTGCCTTTATTATCGTAGTAATACATCGGAACGTCGCCAACGACGAGCAAGTAAGAGATCGGTATTTCGGTCTCTACCTGCTGTGGGTCCGTCTCGAATGGTACGATGATCGCTACCTCTGCAACGATGCGAATATATACTTCAATCAAGATCATATTAATGCCCGCATTTTTCTGCCTCGTATTCAGATCCACCTTCACGGCGCCGACCGGCTCGAACATAACAGCGATACGCGGACCATAGGATGAGATGATCGCACTCTTCAGCGCATTGCCGATAGGGATATGCTCCGGAATACCTTTCAGCTCATCAAGTGTGGATTGTACGGTATTAATCGTCTGGGCACGAATCTTCGTATGCTCCGCGTAATTGAGCATGAAGCCTGAGATTTTGCCATTGCTGTTCATCTTCCAATCAATCAGCTTCTCCAGATCCGAGCTGCCTGCAACCTCTTCGGTGGTCGCTTTGTTAATCGCCTGCGTAGCCACCTGCTTAATTCGCAGCTGCGCCAGATGCATGAGCGGAGGACGCAAATGCTTCTCTATGTACACGAACGATTGCACCGCCCCAAATAGCAGAATAAGCAGTGTTATGGTGATCCACAGCCTTCTCCGCCGCTTCGGAGCCATCGGTTTAGAGCCCCAGCCTCCTGCTCCGGCAGCCGGCTTACTTGGCTTAGCGCTCGCTGTTCTGACTGGTCTAACCCGTTTTCTCGGCTGCCAGATTCCTCCCCAGGAGTTGGCACGGTTAACCGCTGGCTTGCGCGAATGCCACCTCGCGCCTGATGGAGATGCTGAAGCGCGGCTGCCCCAACTTATCGTCTTGACTCTTTTGAATGGACGATTCGACCATAAGAGCTGCCGGTTCCGGCCCACCATACGAAACAGCCATCCCCTTCTTCCCCACTTAGCCACATGCGTCGCCCCCTATCCGTTTGTCCTAGCTCTACATCCTTATGCAGAGCTAGGACAAAAAAGAAGAAGGCTTGCAGCGCAAGCCCTCTTCTCTTCTACATGGAACGATCTATTCTGCTGGGAGGAACTCTGTCGTGAATGCGGACTTCACATCCAGCTTCTCCTTCAGCACGCCAATCTCTACAAGCTGATCCATCAGAGTAGTCCAGCGTTCTTCCGTCATGTAGCCTACACCATGCTCAGCTGCATCATGACCAAAAATAAATTCCGTTTGTGTTTCTTCGGCGAAAGTCATCTCTCCCGGAGTTAGCGCCGTATTGATCGTACGGATGTAAGGATCGATCTCAGCGAAGGTTTCTTTGTAATCTGCCCAGCCCTTCACTGTACCGCTTACGAATGCTTTGACAGCGTCCGGATTCTCTTTGATGAACTTCTCGGTCGTATAAATAACTGCCGCATAAGGCTGGTAGCCGGAATCTGCTACGAGCAGCGTATCAACAGGAATACCTTGCTCTTCCACAGCATACGGCTCGCCAGTTACGAATGATTGGCTGGCAGACGTTTTGTCGCTGATAAAGTTCGCATGCTGGCCTGTATAGGCAACTTCTTTTGCTTTATCCAGCTTATACGTATATTTGAGGTACTCCCAGTAAGGCTGGCCTTGTTGGATGAAGACAGTACGGTCATTGAGGTCGGCGAAGTCTTTGACCGCACCTTCATGGAACATGATGCTCTGCGGGCTGATCTGGAATGTCGTTGCAATCGCTACGATTGGAATTCCTTGCTCACGAGCAAGCAGAATCTGATCGGCATGCGCTAGGCCAAAGTCAGCCTTGCCTGAGGCTACGATCTGAATGGATGATACTTGTGGGCCACCTTGCTCAATGGTAACGTTAAGACCTTCTTCTGTATAAATACCATGCTGCTGCGCAGCGAATAATCCGCCATGCTCGGTTTTGGCGAACCAGTTCAACACGACTTTGACATCCACCGGTTCCTTCGCTTCAGGCGCTGGCTCTGCTGTTGCCTCCGTTGTCGGCGCTGCAGTCGGAATCGCCTCAGTGGTAGCCGCCGTATTGTTCGCGTTGTTGCCGCCGCATCCCGCAATGATAATTGTAAGCACCAACGATACTAGCATAAGCATTCTCATTCCCATTTTTCGACCCAGCATTCTCATCCCACTCCTCTAATCTATATGTGGCTCGACTCGCCAGACTTGCCGGCAACCCGTTATACCCAATACCCATCATGCACTGCTACAACTTCTGCCTCGATCTCCGGGAATGGCCCTATAACCTCTATAGGCTTCTGACCCTTGGAGAAAATATCTCTGCACGGAAGATTGAAGGTCGGATTCTGCTCATGTGCTCCTGTAAGCTCCAGCAGAACCTCCTCTGTAGTTGCATATACAACTCTGCCTACATTACCCCAATACATCGCACCTGCGCACATCGCACAGGGCTCGAAGGTCGTGTACAGCGTACAGCTCCATAAAAAATCATGCGAGTAAAGATGCGAAGCTTTCTCCATGAGTGCTGTCTCCGCATGACCCGTGCAACGCTTCTCAGTCAGCTCAACGTTCTCTTGCCTCAGCAGAATCTCACCTTCCGCATCTACCAATATCGCGCCAAAGGGCGTATTTCCATTCGCTCTGGAGCTTTGAGACACTTCAATACATTGGCGCAAATAATACAAATGATCCTGTTTCATTGCTCTTGTCTCCCTTGTTCACGTTGTTAAGTAATGCTGCACACATTAGCCTTCGGATTTCATCTCCGACTCATGCCATGAGCTAAGCATCCACTTCGAGAAGGCATTTACCAAAAGGTAGAATACAATGCCTAGTACGGATGCTGCCAACCCGCAAGCGAATAGATAAGGAGTATCCAGTCTTGAGGAAGCCATCGTAATGGCATAGCCAAGTCCACCTTTTCCGCCGCCAATGCCCGCGATGTACTCACCAACAATTGCGCCGATGACTGCCAGCGTACAGGAGATTTTGAGTCCGGCTACAATATACGGAAGAGCGGCTGGCAGGCGCAGTCTCCACATCGTCTGAAGCTTGTTCGCATTGTATAGGAAGAACAGGTTCTTCATGTTGCTGTCGGTGGAATTGAGTCCGATCAGCGTATTGGACAGCATCGGGAAGAAGGCAATCAGGAACGCGATAATAATGATGGCATTCATCCCTGCACCGAACCATATGACAATAATAGGAGCGATAGCAACAATCGGAATGGTCTGAAGAATGATTGCATAAGGATACACACTCTTCTCCACTAGCTTGGAGATTGCCAGCAGGACAGCCCCGCCTACCCCAAAAATAATACTGAGTATAAAACCAAATACCGCTTCGCCAATCGTCGTCCATACCGATACGGTCAGCTTGCTCCAATTATCTACTGCAGAGATAACGATGTCCGAGGGCTTCGGAAGAATATAGCTCGGTGTTCCAATTAGCGTAACAATAAGCTCCCAGCCACCAATAAATACAATGAATGCGATGAAAGGCGGCATGAAGGAAGCGAGATACGTGTTAAGCTTATTCGGCTTCTTAAGCCCCCCCATTGATTCCGCTTGCGCTGAATTTGCAGCAGGTGTCATTACTGCTGGCGTTTGATTCATGTCTCCCATACTGATCAACCCCTTATCGTCTACTCGCTGCCTTTAGTGCTCTAGTGCTGCGGATACCTCTCTTACTAATTCACCGAATACGGGCGTCGTACGGAAATGCTCCGTTCTTGGAAAAGGAACCGGCACGTCTATTGTCGCCGATATTTTGCCGGGTCTCGGTGTCATCACAACGACCCTTGTCGATAGGAATACAGCTTCGAACACATTATGGGTGATGAACAGCACGGTCATTTTTTTATCCTGCTGCCATATATTCAATAATTCATCCTGAAGCGTCTGTCTCGTTATTTCATCAAGTGCTCCGAACGGCTCATCCATGAGTAGCAGCTTCGGTCTTGATATAAGCGCTCTAGCAATTGACACCCGCATCTTCATACCGCCAGACAGCTGCCTTGGCATCGAGGTCATGTAATCCTTCAGTCCGACCAGCTCAAGCACTCTCTCCGCTTCCTCAAGCATCTGCTTCTTCGGCATTCCCTTCAGCTTTAATGGAAGCATGACATTGTCTTGAACAGAGCTCCACGGCAATAGCGTATGATCCTGGAATACGAAGGCTGTATCACTATGCTTGCGCGCTTCCTCCGCTGTCGTACCCAATATCTCCAGCTTGCCATGAGTGGATTTCGTAAGTCCTGTGATCATCTTGAAGATCGTTGATTTGCCACAGCCTGACGGACCGACGAAGCTAAGAAACTCTCCTTCTACTATATGGAGATCGACGTTGCTCACCGCTGTGATGCCGCCGGGATATATTTTGCCAAGTTTGTTCATGACGACTAGCTCTGGGGATCGTTCTAGTGAAGGTGAAGCTGCAGCTTGGTTCATCGTCTCTCTCCTCATTCCATATTAATGAAATATTAGCTATCATTGTTGTCGTGCTTCAGAAGTTCTTTGTAGCCTTAGCATAGATTCAAGCGCCGATTACGTCAATTAACCTAACACTATATTTGTATAAGGGAACAATATCATCACCTATATTTGTTTTCCATGCACATTTCGAAGGGAATACGTTAGTTTTATTAACATTTATTAAGCTATCTGTTTGAATTTCCGAACATTGTTGAATTCGACTTTCAGGTAGCCGCCATCGCTCGAATCGTTTATTATAGCAAGCAGAAGCCTATAAACGGAGTTGATTACGATGTTCACCTTGAAGGAAAAGCTATATTTATTGAAGCTGCTGAAGGAGAAGAAGCGTACATCTTTTTTCGGCTTGAGCAAAGTGACGCCCGAGCATGAACGGCTGGTTGAGAAGCTGGAGCAGATGGTTCGCAATGAGCAGGTAAATAAGGAGCATCTATAATGCTGCCTTTGGCGGGTTATATGGTATAATCAACTACCAGCAAGGAAGTAAACGGCTTACACACAGATGATGTGAGCAACGATGGAGGAAACGATGTTAACTTTTGAAGATAAACTAGCTATTATTGAGTCATTCACTGAGCTGCAGAGGAATGATGTCTCGCTTGGACGCATCAACTTTCAATTTGAAGACAGCGTATACGATCGCAAGAATGTCGTGTACCATCTGCATCCTAATGGCAACGGCTATGTATATGCAGGTCTATTGCGCAATTTCTCGCAGGATGAGAAGGGGCTCGTCAACATTCGCGATTATAGTGCCGAACAGCTTCGGACACTGATCCGCGATGCGATCGATTCCCTATCCAAGCTGCCTGAGGCACCAGAGCCCAAAGCATCCCGCCGCCGCAAGAAATACAAGGAAGAGCGCTGGGTTGGACCGGACGATCAGCATCTGCTGCTGAAGCTGGAAGAGGATATGTGGTATGTGTACGCCGGCTTAAGCTTAGAGATGGCGTTCGAAACTCATGAGGAAGCTGAGCAATATATGGAAGAGGAAGGCTTCACACGGGAATAGCATAGAAATAAATGAAGGACCCTCGTTCCCGACTTCGGGAATATGGGTCCTTCGTTTATTTAAGACCGCATAATGTCTGTAACCCTGCTTGACGATTCCTTAGCGCAATCCTTTTCGTTATTCGTGAACCTTATTACGCTAATGCGCGGATCTTGCTCACCGCTCAGCGGTCTGCATCACACGAGATAGACTAGTTAATTGTGCGCGCTGGAGCTACATTGTATGTAGTGCAATCAAATCAGTGGGGACGGCACTAGAAGTCAGCTAAGGTTGTATCACATACAACCAAATCCGTTGTTTCGGCGCATAAAAGTAAATTTCAGGAAACTGAATTGTAGTGAGTACAATGTATAGCAAGCTATTGTTGATATATCGCCATAAGGTTGTATGAAAAACAGTCTGCATCAAGCGAGATTGACTAATTAATTGTGCGCGCTGGAGCTACATTGTATGTAGTGCAATCAAATCAGTGGGGACGGCACTAGAAGTCAGCTAAGGTTGCATTACTGCAGCTAGAATAAAAAGTGGACACTCGTTAAGTGTATGAGGATAATGACAATAACGAGAAGGGGTGTCCTGTATGGAGAAACAACCACGTAATCAATATACAGAAGAGTT